>NZ_MODX01000036.1:0-21381 GCF_001866125.1 Acinetobacter sp. LCT-H3
TAGGTTTGTGCAACAAAGCCTTTATCAAATTGATAGTAGTCGACATTCCAAAGCAAAAACGGGCGGTTTGGGGCTATTAATCGTGAAATCTATTATGATGTTACATGAGGGGGAAGCATATGCGTATAACACCCAGCAAGGCATTGTATTTGGTTTAAGCTTAGACCTGAATATTGTTTAAAGTTTATGCTTAATATTTCTCAATTAACATGATGCACGTTATAAGAAATTATTTTTTATAATTCATAGTTTTGTTATACACATAAAAGCTTAATGCTGTTGAATTGAGCTTTTTTTAGTGATTTTCAGTATTTTACGCTTAAAATAGAGGCAATATTTCATAAAATTGCTTATTTCTTTAAGACTAATAATTTTTTAGTAGCTAAAGAAATCCCCTCTCAACATAGCCACACACCACAAAATTTTATACAATAGTGCATCATTTTCCATGGTGCTGTTTCTATGACTGCTTGGACTGCTCACGTCACTGTCGCAACCGTTGTCGAAAAAGACGGAAAATTCCTGTTTGTAGAAGAACATACAGAAGGTGTGACACACACAGTATTTAATCAGCCAGCAGGTCATGTAGAATGCGGTGAAACCATTGTCGAGGCCGCAATTCGTGAAACCATGGAAGAAACCGGACATACGGTTGAAGTGACCCATCTTTTAGGCATGTATACCTATACCCCGCCGATGTTTCCAGACCGTACTTATTTTCGCTTCTGTTTTTTAGCCAAATCGGTTGATTATGACCCACATGCCACTTTAGATACGGACATTGTCGGTGCAGTCTGGATGACTTTAGATGAACTGCAAGAGTCAGCTCGTGCGCGTAGTCCGCTGGTGATTAAAGCCGTACAAGATGCGCTTTCTGGTCAAAAATACCCTTTATCGCTCATTTACGAGCACCAAAACTCTCCCTTAATTTCAAATTTGGATGCCTAATCCTATGCAACAACGTGTCATCGTCGGAATGTCTGGTGGTGTAGATTCATCTGTGTCTGCAGCACTCTTACTTCAACAAGGTTATCAGGTTGAAGGTCTTTTCATGAAAAACTGGGAAGAAGATGACGGCACAGAATACTGCACGGCAATGGATGACCTTGCCGATGCTCAGGCCGTTTGTGACAAGATCGGGATTAAACTGCATACTGCCAACTTCGCAATGGAATACTGGGATCGCGTATTCGAGCATTTCCTGGCTGAATATGCGGCCGGCCGTACCCCGAACCCGGATATCTTATGTAATAAAGAAATTAAATTCCGTGCCTTCCTGGATCATGCGATCAACCTGGGTGCCGACTTTATTGCAACTGGTCACTATTGTCGTCGTGGTGAAACCATGACCAATTCTAAAGGTGATCAATATGCACCTTTATTGCGTGGCGTAGACAACAATAAAGACCAGACTTACTTCCTGCATGCCGTTCATGGTCGTGAAATTAACAAGACTTTGTTCCCAGTGGGTGAAATTGAAAAGCCGCAAGTGCGTAAAATTGCAGAAGAATTAGGTCTTGCTACAGCGAAGAAGAAAGACTCGACGGGTATCTGTTTTATTGGTGAACGCCGCTTTAATGACTTCTTAAAGCAATATTTGCCGGCACAACCCGGAAAAATCGTGCTAGAAGACGGTAAAGAGGTTGGTGAACATCACGGCTTAATGTACTATACGCTCGGTCAACGCGGCGGGATCGGTATTGGCGGTATGAAAGGCGCTGAAGAAGGTGCTTGGTTTGTACTGCACAAAGATATCGAGGGTAACCGTCTCGTGGTTGGTCAGGGTCATGAACATCCACTGATGCAAAGCACCATGCTTTGGAGTGAAGCGATTGACTGGGTAGCTGGTGAGCAGGAGATCTCTGAATCAGGTTTCCGCTGTACGGCAAAAACCCGCTATCGTCAGCCTGATCAAGCGTGTACCATTTATAAGGATCCAGAAACACCCCAAGGTGTTCGGGTAGAATTTGATGAGCCACAACGAGCTGTGACCCCAGGTCAAAGCGTGGTGTTCTACTCAGGTGAAGTATGTTTGGGTGGCGGTGTGATTCATCATACCAATGCACCTAAACCTGATTTTATATAAGGATGAGGTCGGCATGACGAAATTACCTTTTCAACAGGCCACAGCGTTGAATGTTCGTCAAAACCGTGCTTTGGCGTTAGCGGGTGTGTTTCAGGCCACCCAGCTGACCCATATGACTGCTTTAACCAGTCAGCAAAGCATTGGGGAAAGTGGTAATTTCTATTTTGAACAGCTGATTAAAGCCAGTTTAAATATCCGACCAAGCGGCTCGCTCAATGTCCAGACCCTGGATTTGTTTAATCAGCTGGCTGATATTTCTCTCGGATTAAAGACCTTAGAAAGTTCCATTACTCAACCCTTCGATACCAGCCCAAAATCCAGACTTCCAAAACTCTCCTCTACCAAGCTGCCAATGTCCTATGCGATGGCACTTCTTCAGTTAGAAAAGAAGGTCTACAGCAATCCTAAATTTGTTGAAATTATTGAACAATCCCAGCAAAAAATTCTAAGACAGCTTTCCTTTTTCGATAATAACTATATGCACCCCAGCATCATTGCCAATCTCGCACAAACTTATGTAGATACTGCCGGACAGATTAATCCGCGCATTATGGTGCGTGGTAATGCTGAAGCCTTTAAAGATGCCGGTCACACCAACCGTATTCGTGCTTCATTGTTTACTGGCCTGCAAATGGCGCACCTATGGCGTCAACTCGGCGGCAGTTCCTGGGGTATGGTTTTTGGCAAGCGCAAGCTGCTACAGGATATCCAAAATCTCGCGCGCTTACAGTTTCAGGCAGTTTAACTGATGCTGTACGCGTATCTCGTTTTTCGTTTAATTCCAAAATTTAGGGAATCGATATGAACGCTTTAACTGCACTTTCTCCATTAGATGGACGCTACGCTAGCAAATGTGATGCGCTGCGCCCTTTTCTTTCTGAGTTTGGTCTGATCCATGCTCGTGTGACTGTTGAAGTGCGTTGGTTACAAGCGCTTGCCAACCGTCCTGAAATCACTGAAGTGCCAGCTTTCTCATCTGAAACCAATGCAGCACTTGATGCGATCGTTGCAAATTTCTCTGAAGAAGATGCAAACCGCATTAAAGAGATTGAGCGTACGACTAACCATGACGTAAAAGCGGTTGAGTATTTCCTGAAAGAAAAAATTGCAGGGATTGAAGAGCTGAAAAATGCAGGCGAATTCATTCACTTTGCATGTACTTCTGAAGACATCAATAACCTGTCTCATGCATTAATGCTGAAAAGCGGTCGTGATGTACTGGTTGAGTCTATGCAACAAATCATTGATTCAATTGTTGCATTAGCTGAAAAACATGCTGACCAACCAATGTTGTCTCGTACACATGGTCAAACAGCGAGCCCAACCACTTTGGGTAAAGAAATGGCGAACGTGGCTTACCGTCTGGCTCGTCAAATCAAACAATTTAAAAATGTTGAACTTCTAGGCAAAATCAACGGTGCTGTAGGTAACTACAATGCGCATCTTTCAGCTTATCCAGACATCAACTGG
This sequence comes from Acinetobacter sp. LCT-H3, assembly GCF_001866125.1. Classification (NCBI taxonomy): domain Bacteria; kingdom Pseudomonadati; phylum Pseudomonadota; class Gammaproteobacteria; order Moraxellales; family Moraxellaceae; genus Acinetobacter; species Acinetobacter sp. LCT-H3. Next base: position 3,557 of record NZ_MODX01000036.1, read on the forward strand.
CCTGCGCATTCACAAGCATTTGTTGAATCTTTAGGTTTGACTTTTAATCCATACACCACCCAGATCGAGCCACATGACTACATGGCGGAACTGTTTGATGCGCTGCGTCGTTTCAACACGATTCTGATCGACTTTAACCGTGACGTTTGGGGTTATATCTCTCTGGGCTTCTTCAAACAAAAACTAAAAGAAGGCGAAGTGGGTTCTTCAACCATGCCGCATAAAGTGAATCCAATCGACTTCGAAAACTCTGAAGGTAACTTGGGTATTGCAAATGCAGTATTGGCACACCTTGGTGAAAAACTTCCTGTTTCTCGCTGGCAGCGTGACTTAACTGACTCAACTGTTCTTCGTAACATGGGTGTAGGTTTTGCGCAAAGCTTGATCGCGTTTGAAGCTTGCTTAAAAGGCGTGGGTAAACTTGAACTGAATGCTGCACGTATTGATGAAGACTTAGACAATGCTCAAGAAGTCTTGGCTGAACCAATTCAAACCGTTATGCGTCGTTATAACGTTGAAAAACCATACGAAAAATTAAAAGCATTGACTCGTGGTCAGGCAATGACTCGTGACATGATGGTTGATTTCGTAAACGGTAACGAATTAGAAGCTGTTCCTGCAGCGGATCGTGCTCGTTTGGCTGAAATGACACCTGCAACATATACAGGTAATGCATCTGAACAAGCAAAACAAATTAAAGACTTAATCGCTAAAATCTAATTTAGACAATTAAGACCAAAAGCGAAGCTCCGGTTTCGCTTTTTTTATTTATAATCATGTCTAACTTTAAGAAAAATGATATAGAAATAGATGATGGATCATCGATTAAGCAGCAAACATTTTGTTAGTTTAGGGATTTTGGCAATTGCGATTATCTTTGCCAGTATTCATCCTTTAGAAATGGAATCTTATCTGCTCCATCAAACAGGTACGGTTTTTATGATCGTTATGTTGATCTTGTGCCTGTATAAAATCGGATTGAGCTTCTTCAGTTTCAACCTTTATCTGGCTTTTCTGCTGATTCATGTGGTTGCTGCACATTATCTGTATTCTTATGTACCTTATAATGAATGGACTCAGACACTCTTTGGCTTTGACCTGAATGCTGCCATGGGCTGGTCACGCAACATGTTTGACCGTTTTGTGCACCTGGCTTTTGGCCTTCTACTCTACCCGGTATTTTACCGACTGTTTCAGGTCTGGCTACCGCAGCAAAAACCATTCACAATTTTCTTGTTAGTCATTCAATTTGTCATGGCAACCAGCCTGATTTATGAATGGATCGAATGGCTGATTGCGATTGGCTTATCCCCTGAACAGGCAGAAAGCTATAACGGTCAGCAAGGCGATATATGGGATGCGCATAAAGATATGTTTTTAGCAACAGTCGGGTCGATGTTTACGGGTGCACTGATGCTGATTTCACAAAATAAAAAAAGCTCATTAAAGTGAGCTTTTTAGATCATCATGAATTAAAGTTTTGAATCATAGATTTAATTACCTTCATGTTTTTCAATTATGGAAGTGGGCAATATCGCTTCCAATCATCTTTCATTTTTTGCAATTCACTCCCCGTCAATATCTCGCTGTAATAAATGAAATAGATTGCATCAGGATATTGAATTTCATGGCGGAACATTATGCCACGCAGTGACACAGATAACTCCTCAGGAAAATCATCCAAATTCAATTCTTCAAACTCGTAATTAAAATAACAGTTTTGCGTTGCAAGATATGCTTCAGCGACAGCCATGTTTCTGCTCCAACAGTAAAATATGCTTTATTTTATCTGATGAGCTTCAGTGATGGTCGGCATTTCAGTAGGGTCAATCCATTTAACAAACTTAGATTTTGACAAGTGTGGGTATTTAAACTTATCTAAATACTCAAAACAGACCCTTTGCCCTTTCGGCATTTTCTCAGAATCCTTATCGAAATATAAATAACGACTATACTTGGCACCATTGAAGCGAATGATTACGCTTTCATGCTGAGTTCCACCTCGAGTTTTATATACCTGATAAGACTGCACCACCCCACATTCTTTCGATGGAGTAACGGGTGGATTATTTGGCTTTAAAACACCATATAATAGAAAAATACATGCACCAGGTAGAAAGCTCAGCCAAAACAGAATCTTCTTCGAATCATTATTTATGAGTTTGGCTTCAGCATAGAGCATACATAACATCGGAATAAACACGATGCTAAAGAATCCCAATAATAAAATAAACGTGAGCATATGAGCCTAGACTCAATCAAAGTATTTCACTTATATCATAATGATTTGATTTAAAAAATGAAAAAGCCCACCGAAGTGAGCTTTCCATATCCTCTACAGAGAAATAAATTAAAGTTTCGTATCACGCATCTGAACCAGATTCGAATTGGCTTTCGTCAGCGTGTCGACTACTTTGTTCATTACAGCAGGAATTAGAGAGTCAGCAATTTGTGCTGCCTGCAACCCCAGTTTTTCACCTAAAGTTGGTTTCTTACGTGTATTGATCGTATACACATCATGCTGAGGCAATAACCCCAGCACGTACTCATCCGATGTTTGCAGCTTATCTACCAGATTCAGATCCAGCGCATCCTGACCATACCAGTGCTCACCTGTTGCCACTTTTTCAACATTGAGTTGCGGACGATACTTTTCTACAAAGTGCTTAAACAGCGCATGCGTTTGCTGAATTTCTTCTTCAAACTTGGCTTTACCTTCTTCAGTATTTTCACCGAACATGGTTACGGTACGTTTGTACTCACCTGCCGTAAACAGTTCAAAGTCAATCTTGTTGTCTTTTAACAGACGGTTAAAGTTCGGTACCTGAGCAACTACACCAATTGAACCCACAATCGCAAACGGGGCAGAAATAATTTCGCTGGCAATACATGCCATCATATAGCCACCGCTAGCAGCGACTTTATCGACGCAAATCGTCAAATGGAATCCTGCTTCACGTAATCGCACCAGTTGGGCAGCTGCCAGACCATAGCCGTGCACCATACCACCTGGACTTTCCAAGCGTACGATTACACGGTCGCGTCCAGCTTTTGCTGTTGCCAGAATCAACGTAATTTCTTCACGTAGCTGTTCTACTGCAGAAGCAGCAGTATCCCCTTTAAAATCGAGCACGTAGATTTTCTCATTGGTTTTTTTACGGGCACGTGCTTCTTTTGCCAGTTGCTGACTTAACTGCAACAGCTCCAGTTTAGAGGCAGTGGTTTGCGCAATTTTTTTTCGTTGTTCATTAATACGCGCATTCAGGTGATTGATACGGATTTCAGCCGGTAGTTTCGGAGTATGAAATAACATATAAAATCTATTCTCAGTTTAATTCGGGCTATAAACCTTAGATTAGGTCAATTTGGTATTTTTTCAACCATATTATTGACTGAATTCTCTCGCACTGCTTTTAGTTGCAAAATTCCATATTGTTCTTGTATTTTTGCAATTGATAACCACCGTAGCATTAACGGAAACTGTATATAGTAAAGCATCCCGATAATAACAGCATTAATCGGCCACCATGCGAGAATCCAGAAGCTCGATCCTCGGCTACTCGTGAATGGTGTGACCCAAATATACATTGCAATACAACCATAAATCACCACACCAATCATTAGATATTGAAACCATGGATGTTTCAAAAAATGCCGAGTCATTGAGTCACTTAACTTTTGCTGACCAGACCTGTCATCATCTACACTTTCTACCACTTGTTTTAATTTGAACTGATACTGCGCATAAGCTCGAATGTATGCGTTCCATTTTCTTCGGAAAGCGACAGAGCCTTCGAGCTGCCTAAAACGCAGATAGATTAGAGGTACAATGAATATGGAAACCATCACATAAACATCATATAACCAACGATGATAATTGCTCATACCTTGACTTTGTGAAGTGGGAAACCACCCCTCATGCAGAACCAAAGTCGCCATAAAAAGACTAATACCAACCAGAAAGATGCTTAGATTTCTTGGAAAATTCACTGAGCCGAATAATGCTCGATAGAGCGCTTGCTGTGTTTCAGCAACGACCTTGCCTTCTTTTTTGGTCAAATTATAATTACGCATCTCAATTTAATTTTATAATTTTAAAAAATCACATACAGCATAACAAAAAAAACAGAACCCTAAGATTCTGTTTTAAACTATTTTTTAAATGTGTATTAACCAAAACGACCAGTAATATATGCTTCTGTCAACTGATGATCCGGCTGGCTAAAGACTTTTTCTGTCGAATTCACTTCAATTAAATCACCTAAATGGAAGTATGCAGTTCGATCTGATACTCGTGCCGCCTGCTGCATTGAGTGAGTCACAATAGCAATCGTATATTGGGTAGAAAGTTCGGAAATCAGCTCTTCCACTTTTGCTGTCGCAATCGGATCCAGCGCTGAACATGGTTCATCCATCAGGATAACATCCGGGCTTACCGCAATGGTTCGCGCGATGCAGAGACGTTGCTGCTGACCACCAGATAAAGTTGTTCCCGGCTGATTCAGTCGGTCCTTTACTTCATTCCACAATCCGGCCTTACGCAGACTATTCTCGACAATTTCTTCCAGATCATATCTATCGCGAGCCAGACCATGCAGTTTCGGGCCATAGGCAACATTGTCAAAAATAGATTTTGGAAATGGGTTTGGTTTCTGGAATACCATGCCAACCTGCGCACGTAGCAATACTACATCCAGATTAGGATCATAAATATCCTGATGATCCAGCAAAACTTTACCCGTCATACGGCAACCATCAATGGTGTCGTTCATCCGGTTGAGGGCGCGCAGGAAAGTGGATTTACCGCAACCCGATGGACCAATAAAGGCGATCACTTCATTTTCATAAATGTTCAGGTCAATACCTTTGATCGCTTCGAGTTCACCATAGTAAACATGTACATCCTGCGCACTCAGCTTGACATTACCCGTCTTGTCTTTTTTCTTATTTTCAGCTTGTGTCTCGAACTGAGAATTATATGAAATCAGGGGCTTGGTTGCAGCGGCATCTGCAATAAATTTATTTTGCTGGAGGTTCATGGATAGATCCTTTTTTAAATAGTTTGAAATATTCATTGTTTTCATTATTTTCTCCTTACCAACGGACTTCAAACTTCTTGCGTAACCAGATGGCTAAGCTGTTTAAGCCAATCATCATGACAAGGAGAACAATAATGGCGGCAGCAGTACGACCTTCGAAGAAGTTACGCAATTCATTACCCTGCCACAGGAAAATCTGTACAGGTAAAGCAGTCGATTGATCTAGTGGCGTTGCCGGTACGCTAGCAACAAAGGCGCTCATCCCGATCAATAACAGTGGTGCGGTTTCGCCAAGTGCCTGTGCGACACCAATAATCGCTCCGGTCAAAATACCCGGTAGTGCGAGTGGTAAAATATGGTGGAATACAGTTTGTAAACGTGATGCACCTAAGCCTAAGGCTGCCTGACGAATCGATGGTGGTACAGCTTTTAGAGAAGCTCGTGTAGTAATAATCACGGTTGGCAAAGTCATCAGACTAAGTACCAGACCACCGACTAATGGCGCTGAAAGTGGTAAATGCATCCAGCCGATGAAGATCGCTGCACCGAGTAGACCGAAAACAATAGACGGAACGGCTGCCAGGTTATTGATGTTGACTTCAATGACATCGGTGATCCAGTTTTTTGGTGCAAACTCTTCCAGATAGATTGCTGAAGCTACACCGATTGGAATCGAGATAAAGATCACGATCAACATCATGAACAGTGAGCCCATGAATGCACCTGCCAAACCAGAGGTTGCAGGCGAACTACGGGAGTCCGGATTAGTAAAGATATTGGTATTGAAGCTGTTTTCGATCACGCCTGAAGCTTTCATGTCATCAGCAATCTGGCGGACTTCCGGGCTTAGCTGTTGCTGCTCATCTGGCAAGTCACGGTCAATATTACCTGCAAGCCATACATCAACATTGGCGTCGGCCAAAATTTTAACTTCCTGGGTTTTTCCGACCAGACTTGGATTGTTCAGCACCATGTCACGCAGACGATAGGCTTCTGAACTGGTATATAAATAACCCAGTTCATCACGCTGGTTTTCCAGCTTGCCGTCTTTGGCAATCATGCCATTAATGATCAGGGCATCCCAGTCAACCATGCCAGCTTGCATCTGCCAATCCACCATACGCTGTTCAAACTGTGCAGGAGACTCTCCGGCAGTCTGTTTTGGTTGTGGACCAATATTGACAATTGCCGGATCGAAATGGATAGGCAGGCTCATACTGCTTTGCCAGAATGCCGGCAAGCCTTTGGCCAAGATACTACCGAATAGCAATACGACAAAGAACAGACCCGCCAATACCGCAGAAAAACCAAGCATACGAAAGGTTTTTTCTTTGCGATGGCGCCGTGCAAGAGAGCTTTGAATGGTCTTTTTACGCTCTTCACGCAGCTCAGCATTAACAGATGGATCAATACGCTGATCTAAAGGTGTGGTATTTGAAGTACTCATTAGTCGTATTGCTCACGATATTTACGCACGATGTACAGTGCGACAATGTTCAAACCTAAGGTAATAACAAAAAGAGTCAGACCCAATGCAAACGCAACCAGTGCTTGTGGACTGGCAAAGTCAGTATCGCCAGTTAACTGGTTCACAATGGTAATGGTTACAGTTGATACCGCTTCCAGTGGATTGGCATGTAACAGCGGGCTATTACCTGCTGCCAGTACCACAATCATGGTCTCACCAATCGCACGGGATGCTGCCAGCAAGAAGGCACCGATAATGCCCGGCAAAGCGGCTGGCAGTACCACTTGGCGGATCGTTTCAGATTTGGTTGCGCCTAGACCCAGTGAACCGTCTCGTAAGGCACGTGGTACCTGGGTAATAATGTCATCTGATAAAGAAGATACAAATGGAATGATCATGATGCCCATAACAAAGCCGGCAGTTAAGGCACTGGTCGCATTAATATCAACACCGACCATAGCACCGAGCGTTTTAATAAATGGGCCCAGAATCATCAAGGCAAACACACCGTAAACGATGGTTGGAATACCAGCCAGAACCTCAATAGTCGGTTTTGCCCATGAACGGAATTTTGGTGAGGCATATTCGGACAGATAGATTGCAATCATCAGACCCAATGGGACTGCGACCAACAGGGCGATTCCACTGACCATCAAGGTGCCCCACAATAAAGGCAACAGGCCATAACTTCCTTCGGCATTGCCTGAAGTGCTAAAACCCGGGTTCCATTGTGTGCCAAAGAAAAAATCAATTGGGCTGACGAAGCTAAAGAAGCGCATTGCTTCGCCAAACATCGACATGACAATGCCGAGTGTGGTCAGGATGGCAACACCAGAACAGAGTGCCAAGCTGATATTGATGACTTTTTCAACCTGATGACGTGCACGCAACTGATTACTGATACGTTTTTTGGCCCAAACCAGTCCGGCAACAGCAACAGAGATCACTACCACCAGCTTGGCATAGCTGCTGATGCTCATGATACGTGCCACCTGCTCTGCTGCAGCCAGTTCATAAGCCTGTGGTGTATCACTAACGCCAAAACCGGAAGCCAGTGCCTGCACCCGATCCACGATCACACTCAGAGCTGCAGAATCCATGCCTGCGACCATTCGTTGTGGCAGGTGTTTCAGCACCAGCTGTTCCAGGAGCACAGGTTCAACCAGATTCCAGATCATGAAGATTAAAAATGCAGGAATACCACACCATAAAGCCACCATGGCGCCATAATAGCCAGGACGCGAATTCAGCATTGCTGTGTTTTTGCCTTGGCCTGCCAATTTCTGGCTTCGACTTAATCCGATCTGATAGGCAACGGCGATAATCGCCAGTAACACACCCAGGAGTAGCAGATTCATGTATGCTCCACTGTTTTTTCAATCTTCATATTTTTAAAAAACCTATCTATGACTAAAAGCCGGTGACCGTTTCCAGCCACCAGCTATTTCAATATTTGCTTACTTCACTACAACTACTTTAGCTGCCTTAAAGTTAGCAAGTACTGCTGCACGTTCCTTATCAGACATTGAAATCAAACCTGCTTTTTCCAGTTTCGATCCTTTACCAGATACTTTCTTGCTCAGGAAGTATTCAGTGAACTGTGGCAAACCTTTGATTGATTTCAGGTGTTCGCCTTTCACATAGAAGAACAATGGGCGAGATACCGGATAAGAACCATTCAGGATGGTCTGCTCAGATGGTGCAACATTGTTAACAGTTGCAACACGCAGCTTGTCACGGTTCTGGTCATAGAAACCTAGACCAAATACACCAACTGCACTTGGAGAGGTTTTCAGACGTGCCAGTGTTTCGGTATAGTCACCTGAAATTTCAATAACACGACCATCTTTACGGAAAGTGGTACAGGCTTTCTTTTTGGCATCTTTATCTAAAGACTTAATTGCAGCATATGTTTCACAACCTGCATCCACCATCTTCTCCTGGAAGACTTCGCGTGTTCCATGATTCGAAGCAGGAATTACCAGGGTGATCGGCTCATTAGGAAGTGACTTGTCAATCTGGTTCCAGCGTGTATACGGGTTAGCTACCATTTTGCCATTGGCTGGTAATTGTGCTGCCAAGGCTGCAAAAACATGTTGTGGACGAAGTTTATAAGCTGCTTTTTTGGCATTCGATGCAAAGACAATACCGTCATAACCGATTTTGATTTCTAGTACCTGGTTAACGCCATTCTTTTTACATTCTGCCAATTCGGAACTTTTGATCTGGCGAGATGCGTTTGCGATATCGATGGTATTATCACCAACACCATTACAGAACTGTTTCAAACCACCTGACGAACCGCCTGAGCCCACAACTGGAGTTTTAAACTGCGGGAAAGTATTGCCAAATTCTTCAGCTACAATACTTGCATATGGAAGTACAGTTGAAGAACCTGCAATTTGAATTGTGTCGCGTGCTGCATTCGCTGCAGTCATGCCTAGCCCCATCACTGCAAGTGCAAGTGTAATTTTTGTAAAGCGCATTCTGTATCTCTCACAATCATTTAAATTTGGAGTACGCCACTTTTTTTGTCGTGTTGTACTTGTTTCGATACAAGTATTTTGATTTTTAAATATGACAGGCCGGTTACAGATTTATGAAGATTTTATGATAGCTGTTACAGCACTAAATAAATTAAAAATATTTATTATTTTCAATGCATTATAAATTATTTAAGAATTTTTTTGACATTTTTATAGCAAGCAAATATGTAAAAAATTTTGTGTTTCTTACAAAGAATTTCTTTTTTTACCACAATTTTGATGCATGAATAACCACTATTTAAATTTGATCTAGAAACAAATAATCTTTGTTGAAATATAAAAAAAGGAGACCAACAGGCCTCCTTTTTCACACCACAATCACTTATGCAATTGGTGGTGTATAAGTACCGTCAGCGATGGAATCCTTGATTCGATCCGCTTCTGCAAGCACCAGTGCCAGCAGGTTCTTCACGTTTTCAAGTGTTGCCACCGGACTTAAAGTCGTCATTTTCAGAGATTGAACCTGACCGACTTTAGTTACACCAATGTTCGCTTCACCACGCGCAAACAGCTCATCTGCTACGTTCTGGTTCAGGGCATCCACAAACTCAGCTGGATAACCTGCTGGAACCACACGGAACAATACTGATGCAAACTGTGGCTCAACCAGAAGTTCCAGACCATCAGTTGCCTTGATGTAGTCTGCCACTTCACGTGTCAATTTCACGCCATGATCAATCATTGAACCGTAAAGCTCTTCACCCAAGGCTTCAACCGTCATCCACAACTTCAACGCATCGAAACGACGCGTGGTTTGCAGTGACTTCGATACCAGGTTCGGAACGCCGTGCTCTTCATCATAAGCAGAGTTTAAATACTCCGCTTCATAATGCATGAAACGATAGTTCGCTTCATCTTTCAGCAAGAACGCACCACATGAAATCGTTTGGAAATAATGCTTGTGGAAATCCAATGTGATCGAATCAGATAACTCAATCCCATCCAGCATAGAACGATAGTCATTGGATAGAATCAGTGCGCCACCCCATGCCGCATCGATATGCATCCACGCGCCATATTTATTGGTGATTTCACGAATTGCTTTCAATGGATCAATCGCGCCCGCATCAGTTGTACCTGCGGTTGCTACCACACATGCGACGATTTTGCCTTCAGACTGAAGATGCGCCATGGTTTTTTCCAGAGCATCCACATCCATCTGTGCATTTTCATTCACAGGAACAGTGACTACTGACTGGAAGCCCATACCCATCATTGCCATGTTCTTTTGCACAGAGAAGTGTGCATTTTCAGAACAGATGACTTTGACGTTACGCATCGCGTCCGCAGGAATACCATCACGCTGAACCGACCACGGATTACCGTTTTCGTCTTTCCAGTTTTTCGCGATGCAGGCATCACGCGCCAGCAATACACCCATCAGGTTCGACTGCGTACCACCTGAAGTGAATACACCCGCCTGACCTGAACCATAGCCCACTTTTTGACGTAGCCAGTCAATTAACTGCACTTCCATCAATGAACCCGCCGGACTTTGATCCCAAGAGTCCATTGACTGGTTAGTCGCATTGATCAGCACTTCCGCAACCTGGCTTGCCACCATGGTTGGACAGTGCAAATGCGCTAGAGAATGCGGGTGATGTACTTTCAAGCTTTTGTTAAGGAATAGCTCAACCATACGCTCTAAAGATTTTTGAAGACCCAAACCATCTTTAGAAGGGTTGAAAGAAATTGCGCTACGCAATTCCTTGATGCTGCCACCCGTGTACATTTTGTCATTTTGCAACCATGCTGCAACCGCTTCGGTCGCTTGGTCCATCGCTGACTCATAGTCAGCGATAGATGCAGCATCATTGCAGAGTAACGCTTTACGATGTTCTGCAAAATCTACCATAAATTACGCGCCTCGAACTGCGACTAAAGCTTCAGCAACCGCTTTCTTGAAGCGAACTAGAACTTCTTCACACTCTGCCTGAGTAATAATCAAAGGGCAAAGTAAACGGATCACTGTACCGTTACGACCACCTTTCTCAAGCAATAATTTATTGTTGAAACAAGCAGTCTGGATCGCTGCAGCCAATTGACCATCGGCAGGTAACGAACCCATATGATCAGCAGGTTTACGTTCGTCTACGATTTCAACACCGATCATTAAGCCACGACCACGCACATTACCGATACATGGGAATTCAGCAGCTAGCTTTTTCAGTTCAGCTTGCAGGAAAGCACCACGTTCTTGTGCGTTTTGCGCCAGATTTTGCTCTTTAATGGTATTGATCGTTGCAAGACCTGTACCCATTGCTAGCTGGTTACCACGGAAAGTACCGGTATGGCCAGCAGGTTGCCATGCATCGAACTTACGTTTAATACCCAGTACCGCAAGTGGCAAGCTACCACCGACCGCTTTAGACATTACCACTACATCAGGCTCAATACCTGCGTGTTCAAAGGCAAACATTTTGCCTGAACGTGCAAAGCCCGCTTGAACTTCATCAAGAATCAATACGATGTTGTGCTTTTCAGTCACTTCACGGATTTTCTGTAACCATTTTACTGGCGCTGTTACCACACCGCCTTCACCTTGAATGGCTTCAAGGATTACAGCTGCTGGCTTGGTTACACCGCTTTCAACGTCTTCAATGAAGTTTTCAAAGAAGTAAGTTAAAGCGTCAACACCCGCTTCACCACCTAGACCCAATGGACAACGATATTCATGCGGATAAGGCATGAACTGAACGCCTGGCATTAAACCATTCACTGCATTCTTCGCCGACAGGTTACCTGTCATGGCAAGAGAACCGTGAGTCATACCGTGATAGCCACCAGAGAAGCTGATCACTGAACTACGGCCAGTAAAGGTTTTGGCAAGTTTAATCGCTGCTTCTGTTGCATCTGCACCAGATGGGCCACAGAACTGTAAGCAATATTCTTCTTTACCACCTGGAAGGTAGGAAAGAAGAGCTTCAGTGAAAGCATCTTTTAAAGGAGTGGTTAGATCCAGGGTATGTAGTGGGAGACCGCTTGCAAGCGTATCCTGGATACTTTGAATCACCGCAGGATGATTATGGCCCAAAGCCAATGTCCCTGCCCCAGCTAAACAATCAAGGTACTCAGTACCTTCAACATCGGTAACCCAGCAACCTTGTGCTTTCGCTATCGCTAACGGTAATTTACGTGGATAACTACGCACATTCGATTCCATCTGACTTTGGCGAGTCAAGTAGTATTCGTTTGTGGAATTGGTGGCAGGGTTTACAGAAGTAACGCTCATATCGAATTACCATCTCTGATATGGGTTGAAAGAAATAAGTCTGGTGACGTTTGGTCCTTTGACTCGGTGCTTTATAAGATTTTAGTTAGCTATAATCTTAGTTAACTAACTTAGGAGGCGGATGATACCGAATTTTTCAGGAAAATAAATAACTTTCAACTCAATTTACCTGAAAATTTATCGAAAAAAAATATCATGCCTGTCTAATCTCTAAATTATCATCTTAACGTGTGACAAAGGAAAGAAAAGCAGCTTCTTTTATACTTTTTTGTAGCCTTTCAGAAAAGTTTGCAATTATTTTAATAATGCATTAATAAATATATAATTTTTAAAATAATTAAACTTTAAAACTACAGAAAAAATAATCAAAAACTTAACACTCTTACCACAAATATTTCGCAAAAAGAGCACAATTGAGATTTAATATCTGAGGATCAGCCAAGATGGCTAATTTTAAGAAAAACAGGAAGAAAATATGCGCCTCCTAGCATTGTCCAGCCTTATACTTGCAGGCACCTTAGCGAGTACTGCATTTGCAGACCAAAATGAGCCACTGAATTATAATATTATTAATATTTCAGCAGAGGCCAGTCGCGATATTTCCAATGACCTGATGCATGCCAATTTATATGTAGAAAAATCCAATAAACAGCCTGTTGAGCTTGCAGCGCAAATTAATCAACTCATGAATCAAGCCATCAATGCCGCAAAGAAATATCCGAGTGTGAAAATTGAAACCGGTTCACAACACACTTATCCAGTCTATGACAATGACAACCGTAAACTCAGAGAGTGGAGAGCTCGTGCTCAGGTGCGTATTGAATCGACTGACTTCAAAGCGGCTTCACAGCTAATTGCCGAATTGCAGCAAAACTTCCAGACTGAATCAATTAACTTTACAGTATCTGAAGCAAAACGTAAGAAAATTGAAAATGAGCTGATGCTGGAAGCATCCAAAAACTTCCAGCAACGTGCACAAAGCCTGGCTCAGGCTTGGAACAAGGCTGGATATCAACTGGTAAATATGAATATTAACACCAATAGTTCAGGCTACCCACCGGTTCCACGTATGGCAATGGCCAAAGCGGCTTATGCAGAAGCAGCTATTCCAGATCAGGAAATGGCAGCGGGTGAATCTAAAATGACCGTGAGTGCCAATGGTTCGATTCAGTTTAAATAAGTGTTAATAAAAGCACTCTGCTTTTAAAAACCACCCTTTTGGGTGGTTTTTTATCACCTGAGTTTGCTTTGAAAAATCAACGCTACAAATTCATACATACTTCGGTATAAATACCACTTTGATAGGTTTAGAGTAACCGACATTTGTATCAATCCTCTTACCTTATGTCTCTTGATCAACTCAACTTATATCTGTTTCATATTCTTAATGCACCTGATCACGCTTCAATATGGATGATCAACTATGCCTGTCTGATTGCACATGATCTGGTGTATTTATTCCTGCTGATCTTTGCCATAGCCTGGCTACATGGCAATCGTGAAGTGAAAACCGGGATTATCAAAGCTTTTATCTTTACTGCCATTACCTTATCCATAAGTGAAGTTTTATCTGCTGTGTTGAATACGCCTCGTCCATTTGTCATGGAAATTGGTCATATCTTAATTGAGCATGAAGCCACAGGTTCTTTTCCCAGCAACCATATGAGTATTTTTAGCGGGATTGCTCTCGCCTATTATTTTTCACCACAACGGGACTTGGGGCGACTTCTGCTCTGGACAGCCTGGCTGGTAGCTTGGTCGCGGATCTATGTCGGTGTACATTTTCCGATTGATATGCTAGGTGCATTCCTAATTGCACTTGTTGTAAATCTCGCTGGCTTACCGCTCTGGTGGAAATATGAGAATAAAATCATGAGCTTTATTTTCAGTATTCATCAATTCCTGTTTAAGCCTTTTATTCTGATGGGCTGGGTGAAGTAAATTTCCAGACATAAAAAATCCCGCTCGAAAGCGGGATTTTTTACATCTCTTTAACTTAATAGATCGACATATGATTGCGGTGAATCATTTCCAGTGAACGGGCTTCACCGAGTACCTGATGCACTTTGTCTGATGCTAGACCTTTGACGATCTCAGCTGAACGTGAACTAAAGTTCACACGTCCGACCGCAATACGGTGACCTTGTATATCGACACATTCCACCACATCACCACGCTCGAAATGACCTTCAACTGCTTTAACGCCTACCGGTAACAGACTACGGTGATTTTCTTTAATGGCCTTAACAGCACCATCATCAATCACCAGACGACCTGCCGTTTGCAAATGCGCTGCCAGCCATTGCTGATGTGCAGTAACACGATCATCATCAGTGATGAATAAAGTGCCCAACATTTCACCCGTCATAAGACGCGATAAAACGCAGTCACTGTCACCACTGGCAATCAGCGTTGGACAACCCGACTTCGCAGCCAGACGTGCAGCGCGGACTTTGGTCAGCATGCCGCCACGACCAAATTTGCCACCACCGCCAGCCATATCAAACAGACTTTCATCCATCGCACGTACGGTATGGAACAGTTTAGCGTCCGGATTAGAACGTGGGTCCGAATCAAACATGCCTTCCTGATCGGTCAGGATAATCAGCAGATCCGCATGCACCTGACCTGCTACCATGGCAGCCAAGGTATCATTATCACCAAAGCGGATTTCATCCGTCGAAACGGTGTCATTTTCATTAATCACCGGAATCACACGCCATTCAATCAGGTGCTGCAAGGCATCACATGAATTGAGATAGCGGCGACGATCTGCCAGGTCATCATGGGTTAACAGTACCTGAGCAGTCTGGATCTGGTGTTTATCCAGCACGCTTGACCAGGTATGAATAAGCCCCATCTGACCAATGGCAGCGCAAGCCTGAAGACTGGGTAGATCGGTGGGTCGATTCTCTAGTTTCATTCGAACCATACCTTCAGCCACAGCACCTGATGACACCAGAATAATCTCGTGTCCTGCATTGTGTAGATCTGCGATTTGTCCCGCCCAGTGCGAGATGGCATCTAAATCTAAACCTTGCCCGTTTGCTGTGAGTAAAGATGATCCGATTTTAACAACGATTCGTTTACAACCCTTGAGCTGACGTTGCCCATCTACCACTTCTATCATCTTGTCCTCAGACTTATCTTTAAAAGATTAACGTACGTAATATACTTCTACGTCGCTGTCGTCATCATCTTCATCATCAAAGTCATCGCCACCCAGACGTTGAGCGCGACGCATTTCACGATAAGCTTCTTTCGCAGCAATCGTTTGTTCACGTGTTTCAGCTTCCAGCTGATCACGGAATGCTTTCATTTCTGCTGCATATTCTGGATCTTCAACTTCACGTTCGCGTTGCTGTTCGATTTGATCCATCAGGTAGTACACAACGTCTTTCGTCCCTTCTGCCGTTAAGCCAGAAGTTTTAAAGACAGGGCCTTCCCACTTTAATTCTTCAAGAATATGGTTACACCATTCGTCACGTGTTTCTTCTGCTAACTGGTCAACCTTGTTCAGAACCAATACCACTGGCAATTTAGAGAGCGTTGGCGAGAATTTCTCAAGCTCTGCGATAATTGCTTTGGCATTGTAAGCAGGATCTGAACCGTCAATCGGTTGTACATCGACAATGTGTAGCAAAATGCGTGTACGTGCCAGGTGTTTCAGGAAGCGAATACCCAGACCCGCACCTTCAGCAGCACCTTCGATCAGACCTGGAATATCCGCCATTACAAATGAACGGTGACGATCCGCATCCACTACACCCAGATTAGGTACCATGGTCGTAAACGGATAATCTGCCACTTTTGGTTTTGCTGCAGAGACTGCACGGATAAAGGTTGATTTACCTGCGTTTGGCATGCCAAGCAAGCCCACATCAGCCAGTACTTTCAGCTCAAGACGGATTTCACGGAATTCGCCTTTGGTACCATGCGTACATTTACGCGGAGAACGGTTGGTTGATGATTTGAAGTGAGTATTACCCAAACCACCTTGGCCGCCATGTGCCACTAATACTTTCTGGCCATCTTCAACCAGATCGCCAATAATATCGCCAGATTCTGAATCGACGATAGTTGTTCCCACAGGAACTTTTAAAATAACTGATTCGCCACCACGACCAGCACAGTTTGCGCCAGCACCGTTTTTACCACGTTCAGCGCGAAATCTACGGGTATAACGATAATCTACAAGGGTACTCGTGTCGTCGTCAGCCTGAACATAAATGCTGCCGCCACGACCACCATCACCACCATCTGGACCACCAAATGGTACGAACTTTTCACGGCGAAAACTGGCTACGCCATTGCCACCGTCGCCAGCCTCTACGGTAATGACTGCTTCATCAACAAAGCGCATATTGCCAATCCTCTAAAAACTTTAAAACCGCCTATTCTGCCATATTTTAAAGCATTTCTCGACTACATTTATGCACTATTCCATGAAGATCGCTCATTTCAAGGGTAATTTCATTCAGCTTATCTCAAAATACAAAACAGTCTGAAAAATATTCAGACCTATAAAAATTCAAAATATAGTTTTTAAAGCTTAATTGATCGTTTTTTATTATTTCTGATTTGGCATCGAGCTGCCTATAGTGCTCAACGTCGAAAAAGAGCCCATGGTATAGCTATGACTACAGAAAAGAATTCTGTCAGCCCATTGTCATCACAATTTGTATTACTTATGGCAATGGCATGTGGTCTCTGTGCCGGATCAGCTTATTTTAATCAGCCCTTAATCTATTCAATCGAGGAAAGTTTAGGAATTACAACCAGTCAGGCTGGCTTAATGGTAGTGATCGCCCAGATTGGATACGTACTGGGCTTAATGCTGTTAGTACCATTGGGAGATTTCCTGAATAAACGTAAGCTGATTGTCAGTCTGATGGTCTTTGCAGCCATTTCGCAGATTCTGCTTTCATTCAGCACGACTTTATCAACGCTTTATGTGTTTACCTTATGTGCGACATTTGGCGCAATCTCGGCGCAGGTTTTAATTCCTTTTGCTTCTACGATTAGTCCACCTGAATCCAGTGCTACTATTGTCGGTAAACTGATGAGTGGCTTGGTGATGGGTATCATCCTATCGCGGACTTTTGCTGGCTTTGTTTCGACCTATTGGTCTTGGGAAGGTGTTTACTTATCTAGTGGAATCATGACCTTGCTTTTTGCCACTCTCATGTGGAAAAAACTACCAGATACTCAACCCCAGGCGGGTTTGACCATTGGCAGTATTTATCGCTCTTTATTTGTCATCGCTAAGCAGAACCCGCATCTGATTCGTCGTGCCTGCGCAGGTGCTTTAGGCTTCGGTATTCTATCTATGGTCTTTACTTCAATGACCTTCGTACTAGGTAGCGCACCTTACCATTTCACTGATTTTGAAATTGGCCTGTTCGGCTTACTCGGTGTGATTGGAATTTATTCATCAAGCTGGTCAGGCAAAACCGTAGGACAAGGTAGAGAAAATCTGGTCGCCAAGCTATGTATTGCTTTAATGCTCAGCTCTACACTGTGATGTGGTTCTAGGATTT
>NZ_MODX01000037.1:0-19818 GCF_001866125.1 Acinetobacter sp. LCT-H3
AAAAATTGTGGGACAGCAATGCCCGACAGGGTGCTTTTTTCAATGCAAAACAGAAATTATTCAATTAAATATTTAGACAGTTCTGCGTTTGGTGACCATGTTGTAGATAAACAGAATGATAATGGCACCAATCACCGAAGCAATAAAGCCTGCTGCTGAACCTTCCTCATAAAGACCTAGCATCCGACCGCCATAGGTCGCAAGTAATGAACCGGCAATCCCCAGTAGGGTTGTCATAATAAAGCCTGCCTTGTCATCTCCAGGATGGATTGCACGCGCAATTAAACCTGCGATAAAACCAATAACAATTGCAACTATAAGTGACCACATATGTATGCTCCTTTCTTATCATGTCTTTGTTTTTAAGTCATGTTCAGAAATCATCATCGGATAAGTCAAGTCTTCAATCCAGCAAAGTCCTGAAACGGAATGTTAGCTTTTTGTTCATGTGAAGCAGACATAAAAAAAGTGGCTGTTGCCACTTTTTAAAGTTGGATCTCTTAAAGACCAATTTCACCAATAAAAGGCAAATGGCGGTACTTCTGGTCATAGTCCAGACCGTAACCGACAATAAACTTGTCTTCGACTTCAAAGCCAAGGAACTGCACATCCAGATTAATTTCACGGCGTGAAGGTTTGCTGACCAAGGTACAGAGCTGAATCGAGTTTGGGTTACGGGTTTGCAGAATTTCCAGAACTTTGCTCAGGGTGTTGCCGGAATCGATGATGTCTTCTACCACCAGTACATCTTTACCACGGATTTCACCGTCTAAATCTTTCAGGATTTTTACATCACGTGACGATACCGTGCCACCGCCATAACTGGATACCGTCATGAAATCCAGTTCATGTGGTTTTGAAATTACACGACATAAATCGGCCATAAAAATCACTGAACCGCGTAACAAACCGATGAGCACAAGTTCTTTGTCACTATTGGCATAGTGTGCATCGATTTGAGCACCAAGCTCTTTGACTTTAGCTTGAATTTCTTCAGCGGAAATCATTACGCTCATTTGAACGGTCATGGGTAGATACCTAAAAAGTAAAAATAGCAAAATAAAAAAGGTGTTGACCTGCAACACCTGATATATCAGTAATTTTAATACATCCAGCAGGCAGATGCACCTGTTTTGCCCTGTGTTAATGTAATCATTTTTTCGGCAATTGTGAATCGCGCTTGAGTAAAAAAGCGCAGCCAATGGCTATTGCTGATAACATGAACCATGTGCGACGGCGCGATTTTTCAGGATTTTTGCTGAGCTGTTGTTTTGGCATAAACCGCTTCTCCAGAAACATAAGTCACTGCAATATTACGGTCATCACCCAGCATAATCAGTGCAAAAAATGCATCTTCAATATTTTTGGCTTTGCTTTGACGCAGCTGTTGTAACGCCGTCGCATTCAGATCTAATACAACAAAGTCGGCTTCTTTACCGATATTAAAGTTGCCGAGTTGATCCTCCAGACCCAAGGCTTTGGCTCCACCTAGTGTCGCATGATATAGCGATTCAAAGGCAGACAGTTTATTACCTTGCAATTGCTGCACCTTATAGGCTTCATTCAAGGTTTGCAGCTGATTAAATGAGGTTCCTGCCCCGATATCAGTACCCAAGCCGACTTTCACGCCTTTGTCCCAAGCCTTTTTCAAAGGGAATAAACCACTGCCCAGGAACAGATTTGAGGTTGGACAGAAGGCAATAGCCGAGTCGGTCTGATGCATGCAATCCCACTCCTGCTCTTCCAGATGCACACAATGAGCAAATACCGATTTAGAACCAGTCAGACCATAGTGATGGTAAACATCTAAATAACTTTGATGTTCCGGGAACAATTCCTTGACCCAGGCAATCTCATTCTTGTTTTCACTGAGATGAGTATGTACATACACATCCGGATATTCTGCTTTAAGTTGTCCTGCTTTTTCCAGCTGTTCAGCTGTCGAAGTTGGAGCAAAGCGTGGCGTGATCGCATACAGGTTACGGCCCTTGCCATGCCACTTTTCAATCAACTTTTTAGAGTCGGTATACGCTGTTTCTGCGGTGTCCGTCAGTGCTTCCGGTGCATGACGGTCCATTAGCACTTTACCCGCAATCAGACGCATATTACGCGTCGTCGCTGCATTAAATAAAGCATCTACGGATTGTGGATGTACGGTACAGAATACCAGTGCTGTAGTGGTCCCATTTTTCAGTAATTCTTCTACAAAAAAATCGGCAATTTTTTCTGAATAAGCTGGATCCTGAAACTGGATTTCGGTCGGAAAAGTATAGGTATTTAACCATTCTAGAAGTTGTTCACCATAAGCACCGACCATTTCAGTTTGCGGAAAATGGATATGGGTATCAATAAAACCTGGCACGATCAGCTGCTCAGGATAATGAGCCACCTGCACTCCTTCAGGCAGATGCTGCTGCCCCTCTTCCCAGCTGCCAAACCATTGAATCTCACCATTCTGGCTGATGAGCAAGCCATCTTCTACATATCGCACTTGGTCGTGAATTTCACGCGCTTGGGCAACCGTATTCTTGATATCCAGGAAGCGACCGCGTATTGCCGTCGTTGCAATGATAGAAGACATTTAAAACCTGCGCTTTTTGATTTTTTCGATTGATTGTAGCTGAAAAAAATTAGCATGTTTATATGAACATTCATATTTAACCATGCGTATTTTTTATGAGATCAAATAATCACGCGTAATTTCAACAGAGCGTGTGTGTGCAGCCAAGCTTGTAGACAAATAAAAAAAGCCTGCTGATGCAGGCTTTCTTGATGCTTAATCTTACAGCGTAGTTTCGTTATGTTTCTTGCTATGACGAATCGACAAGATCGCAGTCACCGTCAAGACAATCACAATAAAGCTCAGTGAAATCCAGATCGGCATATGGAATACATCCAGCATCAGCATCTTAAAGCCGATAAAGACCAGAATCAAACCTAGACCATAAGGCAGATAATGCATTTTTGAGGCTGCACCCGAGAGCAGGAAGAACATTGCACGCAGGCCTAAAATTGCCATCAGGTTCGCAGTAAGCACAATGAAGGGGTCGGTGGTGACAGCAAAAATAGCAGGAATAGAATCGACTGCGAAGATCACATCAGAGGCTTCGACCAGAATCAGCACCAAGAATAACGGCGTTGCCCAAAGCAAACCATTTTGACGGACAAAGAATTTATCGCCCTGAAGTTGCGGGGTAATACGCATATGTTTACGTAGCCATTTCAGAATGGCCATATCTTCAATATTGCTGTCTTCTTCATGCTGACCACGCAGGAATTTGAAGCCGGTATACACCAGGAACGCACCGAAGAGATACAGAATCCACGAGAACTCCTGTACAAACCAGGCACCAATAAAAATGAAGATGGTTCTGAGCACAATCGCACCCAGTACACCATATAACAGCAATTTACGTTGTAGCGCTGGTGGAATGGCAAAGGCGGCAAAGATCATCAGCCAGACAAAGACATTATCAATTGCCAGGGATTTTTCCAGCAGATAACCAGCAAAGTATTCCATGACCTTGGTATTGGCAATTGCCGCACCTGCAGTCTGCTCCAGATACAGCCATAATCCACCACCAAATAAAGTCGCGACACTGACCCAGGCAATACTCCAGTAGGCAGCGGTACGGACTTTTACTTCCTGACCATGCTGATGTTTAAAGCCGACTAAATCGATCACCAGCATGACGGCGACAATTGCGAAAAAGACAAGATACAGCCAGAGCGTACCAATTGTTTCCATGTGAATTCTCCACATCGGACGACTGGCCATAAAAAAACCTTGACCAGCTGCCAGATGAAAAACATCTATAACAACATGATCAAGGTCTTGCCTACATCTTAGTGTTTCACTTTTTTATATCAAGTGTAACCTAAAGATGCTCAGATACCGACTTTTTGCAAAGTGTAATGACGATATTCTGACACGTTCAAAAACTGAAATTTCATTCTTAAACGTTTGGAGGAGGCTACTCCCCTTGTTCAAACTAAATTTTGTCTGAGCGATAGCTCAATGTAAATTAAGCATGACAGATTTTAATTAGGGATACAATTTTATTTACAAAAATCATTCACTAAGCTTTAAGAAAATCAGGACGGCGTACCAGAAACACACTAAGCGCAAATCCAAAAAATGCCAATAATCCTCCCATCCAGCCGATACTGCCCAAGCCAATTTGCGCGGTCACGATCCCGCCGAGTAATGCACCCCCACCAATCCCGACATTGTATAAACCTGAAAAGATTGCCATGGCTACATCGGTGGCATCTGAGGCGAGGTTTAAAGTCTTTGCCTGTAAAGCCAGACTAAAACCAATAATACTGACTCCCCACATAAGACTCAGGCTATTTAAGCCAAAAAGGCTCACTGACATTGGCAATAGCAAGAGCATCGATATACCCAGCCCTAAAGTGAAAAATGGAATCGTCAGTCGTGGAAACTGTGGTGCAAATTTACCAAACAAGTAGGAACCCAGGAAGCCTGCTCCGCCGTAGATCAGCAGCAATGTTGTGGTCTGTGCAGAACTGAAATGTGCCACATTCAACGCAAAAGGTTCGATATAACTATAGGCTGTGAACTGGGCGCTGATCACCAATACAGTCAGTACAAAAAGTAGCATCAGGCTGGGCCGTTTGATCAGGCCCTTTAAACTACTAAAGGAGCCTGAATTAATACTCGGTAAATGTGGCAAAGTTTTAACCAGAATAAAGCAGACTAGCGTGGCAATCACCGCAATTAATCCAAAACTGTTACGCCAGCCATACGCTTCGCCAATCATCCGGCCAAAAGGAATTCCGAGTACCATTGCCATCGCGGTACCGGTAGATAGCAGGCCTAAGGCCTGAAATTCTTTTCCTTTCGGTGCTACACGCACTGCCAGTGATGCCGTGATTGACCAGAACAGTGCATGAGCAACTGCAATTCCGATCCGACTGATAACCAGGACGATGAAACTCCAGGCAAAATAAGACAGCACATGACTGGTAATAAAGACCATAAATAACAGTGTAAGCAGGAAACGGCGTTCAATATTTCTAGTGAGCAGCATGATCGGTAAAGACAGTAATGCGACTACCCATGCATAAATGGTCAGCATCAGCCCGACTTCTCTTGGAGTCATGGCAAAGCTCTTTCCTATATCGCTCAGTAGTGCTACTGGAATAAACTCGGTCGTATTAAAAATAAAAGCGGCACAGGCCAGGGCAATCACACAGATCCATTGGCGTGTAACAGAAAGAGGTTGAGCAGAAGCAGACATGAGGGAGGATCAATACAGGATCGGCACATTCTATGCTTTTGCCAGAAAATTTCACATGAGGCAGGCTGTAATTTTACTCAGCGGAATTAAAAAAATTGCAACATTGTAAAGCTGAGGACTATGGCAGTCTGAGATAAAATCTTGAGGTAAACCTATGCAGATTGAACACCAGGAACAAGGAACTAAAGGTGAATGGTATGTGGCGCAGAAAGACCAGCGCCTGGCAGAGATGACATATTCCCGGGCAGGTGATGATAAGTTCATTATTGATCATACCTGGGTGGATGACAGCCTACGCGGACAGCGTGTTGGACAACAGCTGGTCGAAGCTGCGGTCGGTTTTGCCAGAATACATGCTCTGAAAATTATTCCACTCTGCCCTTTTGCCAAGTCGGTGTTTGACAAAAATGAAAGCATACGGGATGTACTTCAGTAGGACTTCATCTAACTCAAAGATGGGACTAAACATCTATAAGATGTTTAATGGATGAGGATATGACGATATAACAGGTTGATCCTGGATTAGTACAACAGGTAAGAAAATGAGCAACATCAAACATCAGGACTCAAAGCGCGGCGGTGTGTTTTACATGGAAGACAATGGTCAGCGCGTAGCAGAAATTACTTATCAATGGCGTGAACCGGACACTATTGTTGCTGACCATACCTGGGTCTCACATGCACTGCGTGGTAAAGGCGTGGCCCGTAAAATGCTGGATATTCTGGTCGAATTTGCACGTCAGAAACAGCTGAAAATTATTCCACAATGCTCTTATGTGCATGTCATGTTTAAGCGTGATCGGAATTTACATGACGTAGCGACTTTAGCCTTTTAAACCATCCCGTTGGAATAAACAGATTCAAATGGATAAGAGACGATAAGCCCTGTTTATGGGCTTGTGGCAGTCTATAAAGCAGAGTGCCGCTGAAGAGTCCTAATCCCATCCAGACAATCTGTTCATACTGTTGCAGCATGATCAAAATAACGATGATCAGGGAGATGCTGGTCTGAAAAAAGGCACGATGATCCACACAAATCAATAGTGCCCAAGTTAATAGCATGCTGCTGATCAGCATGTTAATCTCACGTTGCAAGCCCCAGCTATGCAACACGATGACTAGCGCGAAACACAGACATAACAAGCTTAACGTGATGAAAAGATCTTTTAGCATGTTTCACCCTCATTAAAAGCATTATCATTCGAGTAATTATTTTTCAATGATGTCTCTTTAATTTTTAATAATTTAGCTACAAAATGCAAACTGAAAACAGTGTAAGAAATAGCTGATATTTGATTAAAAAATAACCTAAACCTAATATATTGACTATAAAATCAATACTTGAAATTTAAAGGAATCATTCATGCTACAACTCTGTTATGCCAGTATGCGCATCGAAACAGAACAAGATCTATTACAAGACCTGAGTGATATTTTAGCAATTGCACGAAAGTTCAATTATGAGCATCAGATCTATGGAGCACTGTATTATGCACATGGAAAGTTTTTCCAGTGTTTGCAGGGTGAACCTGAGATTGTAGAGCAGCTTTTTCAAAGTATTTCGAAAGACCGTCGGCATCAGCAGGTGTATCGTTTCGCTGATACAACCGTGGAAGCGCCAAGCTTTGCTGAGTGGTCGATGAAATATGTACATAAGCATAGCGAGATTGCTTCGTTCTTTTCCAAGCTGGGTCATAGCACTTTTCAGCCGCATTATCTGAACCAGCAAGATCTGGAGGGCTTGCTCGAAATCCTGTATCGGGTTGACGAAAATCATCAACAGCTGGTTTCACCTCAGGGTTATAAACAACGTGGTTATGTCCCCTATTTCTGATCTGGTGAATCCAGACTAAAAATAAAAAAGTCCGCATGGCGGACTTTTTTTGTCTGATTTGCATTAGTTCATGTCAATCATCACTTTTAGGGCTTTTCCATCAGCCGCGTGTTTAAACACATCATAGGCCTTTTCAAACTCGTTAAATTTAAAGTGATGCGTGGCCAGTTTTTCTAGTGATATTTTGCCGGAACAGCAGGCCTTGAGCAGCATGCCAATGGTATTGGCATTGACTAGACCGGTAGTAATGTTCAGGTTCTTAATCCACAGTTTGTTCAGTTCAAAATTCACTGCTTTACCATGTACGCCGACGTTGGCGATATGTCCACCCTCTTTCACCACATGTTGGCAAATATTCTAGGTCGGTTCCACCCCTACCGCCTCAATGGCACAGTCGACACCGCATCCATCGGTAATTTCTAAAATCTTTTGAATGGCATCTTCTTTACCAGAGTTAACGGTATGAGTTGCGCCTACCGTTTTGGCAAATTCCAGCCGGTTATCATCCATATCTACCATAATAATATTGGCTGGAGAATAAAATTGAGCAGTGAGCAAGGCACTCATCCCGATTGGTCCTGCACCTACGATCGCGACATTGTCACCCGATTTGACATCACCATATTGCACACCAATTTCATGTGAGGTTGGCAGGATATCGGACAGGAAGACGGCGACGTCTTCATTTAAGTCTTCAGGTAAATGGTAAAGAGAGGTGTCAGCAAAAGGTGTGCGGACATATTCGGCATGGGTACCATCAATCATATAACCCATAATCCAGCCACCTTCATTACGACAGTGTGCATACAGCTGTTTCTGGCAATTTTCACAGGTACCGCAGCGGCTGACGCAGGAAATAATGACCCGATCACCCTTTTTAAAAGTTTTTGACTGCTGAGCCGACTTCTTCAATGATGCCAATGCCTTCATGACCGAGAATCCGGCCATTAAAGTCGCCGGTCTTTTCTTTTGCCACCTGTTCAATTTCCGGATTTTTACCTTTCCAGATGCCGAGGTCGGTCCCGCAGATCGTGACCTTAGTCAGTTTGATAACGGCATCATCGGGCTACAGGATTTTCGGGATGGGACATTCTTCAAAACGGATGTCATTGGCGCCATAGTAAACCATTGCTTTCATTGTATTTGACATGGCCACTATCCTTCTTAGTGATTATTGTGGAGGATTGGCAGTCGTATTTAGCTATGACGACTGTCAGCTGAGAAACACGTAATGGCTTTAAGCTAGCAGGACTTTAGGATTAGATCATTGGTAAAATAGTTAATTCCTTAAAAAAATTAAGTATTTTTTAATATTAAAAAAGGATCGTAGACATGTGTCTACGATCCTTGAGAAATTTTATGGAATAAAGGCTACAAGTATTGATTTAGATAATTTACTGTAAGGCGCTAATCAGTTTCTGATGCAAGCCACCAAAACCGCCATTGGACATGATCACCACAGCATCGCCCTCGCCTGCTTCAGTAACAACAGTTTGAATGATCTCATCCAAAGTACGTGCTACCACAGCTTTATTTGGTGCAGCCTCAATCACAGGTTGCAAATCCCAATCCAGACCTTCTGGCTGATACCAGATCACTTCATCCGCCAGACGTGCTGAATAAGCCAAACCCTCTTTGTGACTGCCCATACGCATGGTATTGGAACGCGGTTCAATAATCGCCCAAAGCTTACGTTCACCCAGACGCTTGCGTGCGCCGTCGAGGGTAGTATCAATTGCAGTCGGATGATGGGCAAAATCATCATAGACTTCGATACCACGTACCGTATCGAGCAGCTCCATACGGCGTTTTACACCGCCAAAATTGGAGAGTGCTTCACAGGCAGTTTCAATGGATACCCCGACATGCTCAGCCGCAGCAATAGTTGCCAGAGCATTGGCAACAGAGTGCTGACCCGTCATATTCCATTTGACTTCGCCTTTTACTACACCATGCTGAAGCACTTTAAAATGTGAACCATCAGCAGACAACTGTTCTGCAGAGAGTTCAGCTTTTTCATTGGCATCCAGTGAAGTGCGAACTACCGGTGTCCAGCAGCCCTGCGCCAGGACTTCATCAATATTGGTTTCCATAATCGGTGCAATGATGCGACCTTCAGACGGAATAGTGCGTACCAGATGATGGAACTGTTTTTGAATTGCGGCCAGATCATCAAAGATATCGGCGTGATCAAATTCCAGATTATTCAGAATCGCAGTCTTAGGATGGTAATGTACGAACTTGGAGCGCTTGTCGAAGAAAGCAGAATCGTATTCATCGGCTTCTACACAGAAGTATTTGCCACCACCTAAACGCGCGCTTTCTTTAAAGCCAAGCGGAACGCCGCCAATCAAAAAGCCCGGCTCCAGACCCGCCTGATCCAGCACCCAGGCCAGCATGGTGGTGGTAGTGGTTTTACCATGGGTGCCGGCCACGCCCAGGA
Organism: Acinetobacter sp. LCT-H3; assembly: GCF_001866125.1. Taxonomy (NCBI): domain Bacteria; kingdom Pseudomonadati; phylum Pseudomonadota; class Gammaproteobacteria; order Moraxellales; family Moraxellaceae; genus Acinetobacter; species Acinetobacter sp. LCT-H3. The sequence continues at coordinate 9,542 of NZ_MODX01000037.1, forward strand.
CATGCTTGCCTTGCAGCACATGATCGGCCAGGAATTGAGGACCAGAAACATAAGGCAGACCGGCATTGAGCATATATTCCACCGCATCAATACCACGTTTCATGGCATTACCGACAATCACTAAGTCCGGATGCGGCTGTAAATGGCTACGGTCATAGCCCTGCATTAAGGTAATGCCTGCATTTTCCAGTTGGGTCGACATCGGCGGATAAACATTCTGGTCGGAACCGGTCACGGTATGACCCAGGTCACGCGCCAACAAGGCCAGAGAGCCCATAAAAGTGCCACAAATACCCAAAATATGCAGATGCATCCGCTGTTACTCCACTGCGTGTAGGACCGTACCATTCTTGTTGATGGCCTGGTCATGATGTATTGAATTGTCAGCAACGATAGCAAGGCTGTTTCGGAAAAGATAGTCATTCTTGTAGGGATTCGTTGACTGGAATCCGAAAAAATCAGGCATTTTCCAGGCGGATGCTGACCCTGAAAAAAATCCGCATGGCCACACTGCTTTTTTAGCCTGAAACCGTACAATAGGCTGATGTTTTCTGGATGCTGCCGCCTATGTCCTTCCCTTTACTGCTGTTAATTATTTCCAACTGTTTTATGACCCTGGCCTGGTATGGACATCTGAAATTTTTGCATGGCTCGCCGCTGTGGCAGGCCATTTTGTTTGGCTGGATGATTGCCCTGCTCGAATATGCCTTTATGATTCCGGCCACGCGCTTACTGGCCCAGTATGGCTGGTCACTCGGGCAAATGAAAATTACCCAGGAAGTGGTGACCCTACTGGTCTTTGTGCCGTTTATGCTGTATCTGTTCAAGCAGCCGTTTAAACTGGATTATCTCTGGGCCGGTCTGTGCCTGCTCGGTTGTGTCTATTTTGTTTTTCGCAGTAGTTAAGCTTATTCAGGTTGTGGCAGATGTGGAAAAAGTGCGGCGAAATCCGCTTTAATCAGCGCCCGTTCTGGTGCGAAATCAAAGTGATGTAAACAGCGTTGTAGTACCTGCATCGCCATCTGCGTGGCCGCCTGTCTGAGTTCCGGTTCCGACACATTCTGCTCAATCATCGACAGGCATTTCAGCAGGCGCTGATTTAACTCTAGATTCTGGGCACAATCGCGGGCCAGCGGCATAAAGCTGCCATAAATCAGGTCTTGCAGATCAAAGCACTCAATACTGAGATGCGGACAATCACAGCGTGTCGCCTCCGGGTCCGGGCGACTGTCAATTAGAATCCGGGTCAGCGCATTCAGCGCGCTAATGCCAGAACCGACATCATTAATTGCACTCGACATGGCTTTTTGCCCGACCTCACTCATCACCAGCAGACAAAAACGCGGGTCCTGTAGAAAACTGCGATTGGTTTCAATAATCAGATGCTGCAGAATCTGATTGCGGATCTGCTGTTGCTGTTCTTCGGACAGCGCCTGCGGGCTATAGACCTCGACCAGCGCCGTCATCGGATCTAAAAATTTGCCCGGCATAGATGGCAGATGTAAATGCAGTTGCTGCTGCGCGGCAATCTGCTCCAGTCCGCCCAGATCGACATGGTTAAAATAGCCGGTTGTGCTGCTGTAGACGCAAAAGCTGGGCGCACAGGCAGGCTTCTGCCCTGTTGCCCCCAAGTCCGGTTGATGCCGGAACTGGCCCAAGGCCTTTTTGGCCGCAGTTTCAATCTTGTCGATGGTGGTGGTTAAATTGCCGAGTTTGGACAGGGTTTGTACCCAGTGAATTAGGGTATAAATCAGGTACATCAGCACCAGAATGGTACTAATAAATAAAACAAAACGTCCCGATGGACCGTAGTACTCCAGCCCCAGGGCAATTTTGGCAATCACTGCGTAAATAAAAGCGGAAATAAAACTGGAAATGGCCAGCCGGGTGTTATCATCGCTCATCATCAGGCTATAGGCGCGTGGTGTACCGCTGTTTGAAGCCGAAGCAAAAGCTGCCACCATAATTGATAATGAGAATGTCGTCACCGCCAGCATGCTGGAGGCAATAATATCCAGCAAGCTGCCCAAGGTGTCGATGCTGATATTCGGTACCGTACTGGCTGGAATAAAATACTGGCTGGCGATGGCAAATAATGAAAAAAATGTCGCAAAGATGGCGCCCAGTGCCGGCATCAGCCATAAGTTTTCTGAAGGGTTTTGTAGCCAGATTTTAAGTTTGAACCACATGGAAACTGCCCTGCCAATATCTTTAATCTAATCTTAAGTTATTCATTACAAAAAGCTTTATCTAAACAGTTATAGCGTGTTTTTAACTCCTGTATGTCCTCTTTTTGTATTTTTGGCCTATCGCCATCATTGTATTTTCTTCAGTTTTACAAACAGATAATTTTAATCTTTATTCTTGCGCCGAACTTTAGCCAGCCGGTTTTTCAGTCTATAATACGCACTCCCATTAAAGCTTGGCTCTCTCGTCGAGATTTATCTTCTCTTACTTTAATCTCTGGAAACATTGCAATGAATGCGGCTGCTGCACAAGATGCTCCTCTAGTAGGTATTATCATGGGTTCTCAATCAGACTGGGCAACTCTCGAACACACTGCCAATATGCTTAAGCAGCTTGGTGTCCCATTTGAAGCCGAAGTCGTTTCTGCACACCGTACCCCTGACCGTCTGTTTGAATATGCAGAACAAGCACGTGATCGTGGCATCCAGGTGATTATTGCCGGTGCTGGTGGTGCAGCGCATTTACCAGGTATGTGTGCCGCAAAAACCGATCTGCCAGTATTGGGTGTGCCAGTAAAATCTTCTATCTTAAATGGTGTCGATTCATTGCTTTCAATTGTACAAATGCCAGCAGGTATTGCCGTGGGTACCTTGGCAATTGGGCCTGCAGGTGCGACCAATGCAGCCATTATGGCAGCACAAATTTTAGGTCTGACCCGTCCAGACATCGCGAAAAATGTTGCAGATTTCCGCGCTGCACAAACGGATAAAGTCGCTAGTAACAATATTCCAGGCCAAGCTTAATACGGGATCAAACGCAATGGATAAAACCATCGGTATTTTTGGTGGCGGTCAGCTCGGTCGAATGATGGCACAAGCGGCATTACCTTTAAACATTCAATGTACTTTCTTTGAAGCCACTATAGACTGCCCTTCGGCTGCATTAGGTCCAGTATTTTCGACCAAGTCTGAAAATGGTCTGCAAGACTTTATCAACAGTGCAGATGTGTTCAGCCTTGAGTTTGAAAATACACCACTGGCTGATGTAGATGTTTTAACGAAAAACAAAGACCTGCATCCGCCACGTCAGGCTTTGGCAATTGCACAGCATCGTCTGTCTGAAAAAGCCCTGTTTGATGAACTTGAGATTCCGGTTGCGCCGTATAAAGCAGTCACCTCTCTAGAGAGCTTAAAAACTGCTGTTGCAGAACTCGGTCTGCCGATTGTACTTAAAACTTCTCGTGGTGGTTATGACGGTAAAGGCCAATTCGTTCTACGTTCAGCAGATCAAGTTGATCAGGCTTGGGCAGAACTGGGTCCTGCCGGTGAACTGATTGCAGAAAGTTTTGTCACTTTCTCACGTGAAGTCTCAATTATTGCGGTACGTGGTCAAGATGGTGATGTGAAGACCTGGCCATTGGCTGAAAATCATCATCATAATGGCATTCTGTCTCATTCGATTGTACCTGCACCCAATAGTGCAGACTTGCAGCCAGTCGCACAAGATTACATCACTCGCCTGCTGAATCATCTGAACTATGTGGGTGTATTAACTCTTGAGCTGTTTGTGACAGATAAGGGGCTATACGCCAACGAGATGGCACCCCGTGTGCATAACTCAGGGCACTGGTCGATTGAAGGTGCAGTGTGTTCTCAGTTTGAAAACCATGTGCGTGCAGTGGCTGGCTTGCCATTAGGTTCAACTGAAGTGATCCGTCCAACCGTGCTGGTGAATATCATCGGTCAACATCCAAAATCTGAAGATGTTCTAGCCTTGGAAGGCGTGCATTTGCATTTATACAATAAGTCAGAACGTGAAGGCCGTAAGATTGGTCACATCACCCTAATGCCAACCGACAGTGCACAATTGACTAAGCTATGTCGTCAACTGGCGAAGATTTTACCGAATCCATTGGCATTGAGCGAAGATATGAGCATCTAAGCTTTAACTTGCTGATAAAAAAAGCGATCACACCTGTGGTCGCTTTTTTATTTGTCGGCTTTCAGGCATGATTGCGCCTCTTTGAAAATACCCTGCCATTTATCGGATTATTTTCAAAATCAATTGCTTATAAAACAGACAATAATTTATAAATAATTGATGAAAATTTAATCTGTTGCTGCATCAGTTCGGCTATGCAGATTTAAATTTAAAATGAATTTAAAACTTGCAAAGTGTGCTTTGAATTTAAATTCATAAAAATAAATTCAAATTTAAAAAGAGGTCATTTGAATTTAGATTTTCTATTTTGAATTTAAATTCAAAACAATAAATTTAAAAGCCAGAGAATGAATTTTAAATTTAAAAATCCTTCTTGTATTTTATAAATGAATTTAAATCCTAATTGTCTGCAATCACTTATTATTAAGCTTATGTGGGGGTTAGTTATCCACACAGTCAATTTTAAATTTAAAAGGTTGGTAACACGGCTTTGAATTTAAATTTAAAAATGAGTTCAAATTTGAATTTAAAGCATCTTGTGGATAAGTTTTTAAATTCAAAACTTACAAATAAATTTAAAAATGGAGAAAATATGAATTTAAATTTTACGTATTTACGCTTTAATTTTATCCACAAGCTGATAAGGTGAATAGGAACATAATTCGAAATATAAGTATTCAAGGGTACTATGCAACGGCTTGCACTTTTTCTTGGCTCAATCGTTCTGGCTGCCTCTCAGGCACAGGCTGAACTGATCATTAATGGACAGCGTTTGAGTACATCAGAGCTGACCTCGAGTCCTGGCATCTATACGCCAAGTTCCAGTTCATTTCAAAGCTGTCTGGCTAGATTAAAACCTCAGGCACTCGCTAAAGGTGTCCATGCAGCGACCTATGACCGATATACTCAAAATTTGACCCCGGATTATTCTGTAATTGAAAGACTCAACTATCAGCCAGAATTTTCAACGCCAATTTGGGACTATCTGTCTGGTCTGGTCGATGAGGAGCGCGTACAGCAGGGTCGTCAGAAATTACAGCAGCATCGCGACGTATTAAATCGAGTTAGTGCTGCTTATGGCATTCCGGCTGAAACTGTGGTGGCAGTCTGGGGCGTGGAAAGTAATTATGGTGATATTTCTGGTAAATATCCTTTATTGCAGGCGCTCGGTACTTTGAGTTGTGAAGGTCGTCGTCAAAGTTATTTCCGTGGTGAGTTCTTTACTACCATGAAGCTGTTGCAACGTGGTGATGTCTATGAAAACCAGCTTAAAGGTTCATGGGCAGGAGCTTTTGGTCATACCCAGTTTATGCCATCCACTTATGATGAACTGGCGGTCGATTTTGATGGTGATGGGCGTCGTGATCTCGTCAGCAGCATCCCGGATGCCTTGGCTTCAACAGCCAACTTCTTGAAAAAACGCGGCTGGCAAACCGGGCAGCCATGGGGTTTTGAAGTTAAAATTCCTCAAGGTATGTCAGTTTCGGGTGAAGGTCGTCGTAATAAAAAATCCTTGAGTAGTTGGATCAATCAAGGTCTGGTTCGTGCCGATGGTTCGGCATTAGTTCAAGGGAATTTATCGGAATCCTCTCAAGCTGGTTTATTGGCGCCTGCCGGTGCTAATGGCCCGGTGTTCCTGGTCTTTAAAAACTTTGACGCCATCTATAGTTATAATGCAGCCGAAAGCTATGCTTTAGCTATTGCACATCTGTCAGATCGTTTGCAAGGTGAAGGTGGCTTGGTGCAAGCATGGCCAACCGATGATGCTGGCACATCACGTGCAGAACGTCGAGAGATTCAGCAATTCTTGCTCAATAAAGGTTATGACATTGGTGCAGTGGATGGTTTGATTGGGGATAAAACCCGTCAGGCAATCCGCCAAGAGCAGATCCGTTTAGGTTTAACTCCAACCGGACGGGCAGGTCAACAGATTTTACGTGCGTTTCGGAATGAAAATGCCAAACTGATGACGCAATAACAGAGATTGAAAAAAAGGTCTGTAATAATGCAGACCTTTTTTATACCTATATATAGTTATAAGAATTCAGGAGATTAAACTGCTGTAATCGTACCGAGCACACGATAGCCTGAAGCCCCGGTCACAGCTGGCAGATTGCCACTCAGCTGATTCATAAAGCGCATCGCCAGCCAGGCAAAGGCAGTGCCTTCGACCCATGTTGGATTTAAGCCTAAATCAGCTGTGGTTTGTACACTCCAGTGATGTTTACGCAAACGCCAGCGCAGCTGTTCCAGTAGATGTGAATTATAAGCACCACCTCCACAAACATAGACTTCACCTGTATCCAGACCAGAGCGATAAATCGCTTTTTTAATGGCACGTGTGGTGAGCTTCATGAGCGTCGCCTGAACATTTTCTGGAGTATCTTCCAGCTCATCATATTCTAGACTGCTGCGCCAGTCGGCAATCTGTTCATCCAGCCATTCCAGATTAAAGTCTTCACGGCCAGTACTTTTAGGGGGTTCTTTGGAGAAAAATGCATGTTCCTGCAAACGATCTAACAGGCTACGGATGGGTGTACCATAGGCTGCCCAGTTGCCATTTTCATCAAAAGGCTGGCCAGTATAACGCTCACACCAGGCATCCATCAGAATATTGGCTGGACCAGTATCAAAGCCGTAGACTTGATCTGGTTGACCGGCAGGTAGAATACTGACATTGGCAATACCGCCCAGGTTTAGAATCACCCGGTGAATGCTGTCATGCTGAAAAATATCCTGATGAAAAGCCGGAACTAGCGGTGCACCCTGGCCACCAGCCGCCAGGTCACGGCGACGAAAATCGGAAATCACCGGAATCTGGGTAATTTCAGTAATAATGTTTGGATCACCGATCTGCAAAGTAAAGCCATGTTCAGGACGGTGGCGAATAGTTTGTCCATGCGAGCCAATAGCTTTGATTTGTATGCGATCCAGCTTATTTTTTTCAATCAGCGTATTGATACCATGACCAATCATCTGTGCCAGCGCAACATCTGCTTTACCCATGCGGTCAATTTCATTATCGCCTGGCAGTGTAAGCGCCATCAATTCATCACGAAGATCATGATCAAAAGGTAGGGTGAGGGTGGCATGAAGCTGGAGTGGATCAAAAGAAGCAGCAACAATATCGACACCATCCATGCTTGTGCCGGTCATTACCCCAATATAGATCGCTGTCATGGTTATTCTTAAGCCTGCAATATGCTGAAAAAGTGTTAGTATATCGCACAAATTGAATAACTGATGTATTTGGGTTTTGTGATGTCAAATTTCCTGCCGGCTGAAGAACAACTTGCCCTCATCCAACGAGGCACCCACGAAATTATTTCTGAAGAAGATCTTCTAAAGAAATTAAAGCAGAATCGTCCACTAAAAATTAAAGCGGGTTTTGACCCTACTGCACCTGACTTGCACTTAGGTCATACTGTACTGATCAATAAGCTAAAAGTGTTCCAAGACCTGGGTCACGAGGTTTTCTTCCTGATTGGTGACTATACTGCGATGATCGGTGATCCAACCGGCAAGAGTGCAACACGTCCACCATTATCACGTGAACAAGTTTTAGAAAATGCTAAAACTTATCAAGAACAAGTATTTAAGATCTTAGATCCGAATAAAACTAAAGTTGTGTTTAACTCGGAATGGTTTGCACAAAAAACTGCTGCTGATCTGATTCAACTGGCATCACAGCAAACTGTTGCCCGTATGCTTGAGCGTGATGACTTCACAAAACGTTATAACAACCAGCAACCGATTGCGATTCATGAATTCCTGTATCCATTGGTACAAGGTTATGACTCAGTAGCACTAGAAGCAGACGTAGAGCTGGGTGGCACAGACCAGACCTTTAACCTGTTAATGGGTCGTACCCTTCAAGGGCGTTATGACCAGGAAGCACAAGTCTGTATTACAGTACCAATTCTTGAAGGTTTAGATGGCGTTAACAAAATGTCTAAATCTTTAGGTAACTATATTGGCGTCTTTGATGCGCCGGGTGCGATGTACCAGAAAGTACTGTCAATGCCGGATTCACTGATCGAACGTTACTTTGATCTGCTTAGCTTCAAATCTGTAGAAGAAATTCAGGTATTGTTGAAAGAGATTGAAGAAGGTCGTAATCCACAGGAAGTGAAACGCATTCTTGCACTGGAACTGGTTGAGCGTTTCCATGGAAGCGAGGCTGCTGAGCATGCACATAAAGGCGCGGGTAATATCATTACTGAGGGTGAACTTCCTGAAGGCACACCGGAAGTAACCATTTCATTAAGCGAGTTCGGTGGTGAAATCTTTATTACTTCAATCCTGCGTGAAGCGGGTCTGACTAAAAACTCGGCACAAGCCAAAGATGCGCTGGGTCGTGGTGCAGTAAAAGTAGACTGGCAACCAGTTGATACGTCTTTTTCTGTGAAAGAAAACGTGACTTTGATTGTTCAGGCGAGCAAAAAAGCGATTGCAAAAGTGACCTTTGTTGATTAAGACACTTTCTAAGTTATTGAATTAAAAGCAGGCTTCGGCCTGCTTTTTTTTATATGACTCTATATTCAAAAATCAAATAAGCAAATTCAAAAAAAACCTTATAAAAACAAGAGTTAAATTTTGCCAAATTCCTTGCGTTTCCCTATTATTATGTATAAGATTTATTCATCTAGAGAATTCGCTTTAAGCACATCTAGAGGGTAGTGGTAATAATAAATAACTCCACAACTTATAGTCTCTTCCCCAAGAGACTTTTTTAAGATACTGAAGCAAATAACTATAATAATGACATACTGGATCGGGTAAAGATTCAATTGCGAGGGAGAGATTTTGGGAGAGATCTCTTCCTTTTTTATTTGAAAAACTCCACTTTTCCTTTTTATATTGTCTTTTAAAAATCAATTTTTTTATTTGCTTTAAATCCACTACAGATCGCCGGATAGATACTGACATCCAGAAAGTTATCAGTATGCTGATCACATCAGGTCTCAAAGAAGATCTAGAAATTTAAAATAAGAGGGTAAGCAGTGTTTATGTATCACTATCGGACTCAGGATATTTTTGATCAGGAAATTGATTTTATTTTACGTTTTCTATTTGAATACGATACGCCTGAGCAGAAACAGAAATCTTTTAAACAGGCATATACTTTATTACAGCAACTCGATCTCGCATCACACTATCTTCTCTTTTCCTTAGTCAAAGAGCGGTTACCTCGTCGGGCTAAATTGTTATTTGCTGCTGAGGACTATAAAGGTAAGAAAGAAGTGATTGAAGAAGTCATGCATCACTGGGTGGGACATAAGTATCGCCAATACGTAGCTTCGCTATCTTAATATTCTCTTTGGCTTTATATAGATATTAAAAGTCAGGTTTCGTAACTTATATAAAGCTGAATACGGCTGATTTGACTATTTTTACTTTTTAAAACCTGGGATTAGAAAAAGAAGTCGCTATGAAAGCAGCAAACTGACTTTCCTGATAGGACCTATATCTATTAGTCGGATAGAAAATAGCAAAATATGTAAGCTGATATAAGCAAGTTTTGAAAAATTCTGAATACAGAGCTGAAATTTCACAGTCTTATTAAGATTTAGTACTTTTTTGAGAGCTATTAGGTCTTAATAAAAATAACCGTTTTAAAATGAATTGCACTGAATACAGGTTTTATTTCAAAGAAGCGGTTAAATTTTAGATAAAAAAGCGATTTTTTAGTGATTTTCGTAGAAAAAAGATACATACGTGAAAAATATAGTGAATTGGGGGTTGCAATGATTCTGAAATCCTCTAGAATGCACCCATACCGACGAGATACACGGTGATGAACGAAGCGAGACGCTGAGTTATCCGGTGTTTTGAGTCCAGCTTCTGGCACTGACGAGGTGTTAGAAAGATCATTAAGAGATTATGAAGAACAACTTGTGTGGATTTTTACTGGTTGATTGATCGAAATTATTTTCATTGATTGATGGTAGAAATTACTCGAAGTTTATTTGAGAAATTGATGTCAGAAAATTGATGAGCCAAGATTTGGTGTTTTGAATAAAGCACTATTGATTTTAAACTGAAGAGTTTGATCATGGCTCAGATTGAACGCTGGCGGCAGGCTTAACACATGCAAGTCGAGCGGGGAGATGTAGCTTGCTACATATCCTAGCGGCGGACGGGTGAGT
>NZ_MODX01000038.1:0-18356 GCF_001866125.1 Acinetobacter sp. LCT-H3
GCAAACTATGGGACAGCAGTGGAGCCTTGGCTCCCTTTTTCATTGCTATTTTAGACAGAAATAATGCATAAATCTTCTCTGACTCCACCCTGGTCGCATTGAGTTTCGTTAAAATTCACCCATACTATCGCTAACAGATTTTGATTCGAGTGCAACATGACTGACCTAAACAACATCACCGTGACCACTTTGGAAGATGGCATGGTGTCACTTCTGATTGATCAGCAGCCAGTTTCTGAAAAATACGGCGTGAAGTTTGAAGCCAGCATTGTGGACGACATCAAGGCACTCGAAAATGGCAGCAAGCTGAAACTATTCGAGCAGTTTATCTTTTCCCATACCGATCTGAACTTTGAACATGCCTATTACTATGTGACAGGTATTGAAAAACTGGATGATGGCTACCGTCTGGCTAAACATTTTGTGTATCGCATTAAAATTGAAAATCAGCCGGATATCGAACATGTAATTAGCAATCAAGGCAAGCCCATGACCACGGATGATGTACGTGCCTTTATTAATGCACATATCCAGAAGTCCCTGACTGACTATACCGATCTGAACTACGCTTACTAAGCCAGGTTTAAACCGATATAAGAGCACGCCAAGCGTGTTCTTTTTTTATTCGGGAAACCTATTAAAAACAGCTATAAATCGGTTTTTTACATACTAATAATAATTTTATTCGGTTTTTCAAATTAAAGCCTGAGCGCTATGATACCTGTATTCAAGATGATGACCAGATAAAGGAGAATCCAGCATGGCTGACCAAAAACGTAAAATCGAGACTATTCGCCATATTGAAAGCCTGCAATTATCAGCTACCTTGATTCAAGCTTTAGATGATGCCACTGAAGCGGAATGTGTGGCTGAAGCGATCCAGTCGTTACAGGGTTTGACTGAACAATGGAACTAGTTCAGACCTGCAAATATTGAGGTACTATTCGATTGGAATACAGGAGATAAATTGCCCTAATTAACCGAGTTTCTCTTGACCTCACCATACATTAGCCTCAGGATAGTATTTCACAGCTTCTCAAGCGCTTAGCCTGTATGAAGTGTTCAAAAACTACTGAAATCATGGCATAGTCATAATCTCTCTGCATTCTTTAAAGAATACATGCCTGATCTTCACAGTTTCTCTGCAATTTTTGCGTAAATTAGACTGTAGAAAATGAACAATTGATTGAGGGTTCACCATGAAAAAGCTTTTGGTTGCTTTGACAATGTCTATCAGTACATTAATGCTGACGAATGTTGCCAATGCTGCGCCGCATTTTGATGATGAACGTCATATGGATCAACGTCAAGGTCAGTCTAAAAAATTCCGTGATCGCGCAGATGATGACCATGAAGACCGTCGCCGTATGCGTGAAGAGCGTGGTGTAAAGCGTTTACAGCAAATGAAATGGCAACCCGGCTATGTGATGCCACAGCATTATCGCGGTAATGGTTATAAAGTTGAATATAAAGACCACAAGTTGCCAAAACCTGACCGCAGACAGCAATGGTATAAAGTCAATAATGAATACATTTTGGTGGATTCGGACAACAACAGTATCATTCGAATTCTTGGACATTAAATCCTCACATTTTCATAGACCCAACTTGTTTGGGTCTTTTTTATTTTAGTCAGGTGGTATTGGATGCTGTTCTTGACTAAAAAAACCTGTAATTCCCTCTTATTCTTCTTTTTTTCTTCATAAATTTAACAATTCGCCTAAATTGCCCTCACGGTTTCTCTCTACTGATTCGCTAATTTAGTCTCATCGAAACGATAATGATGAATTCAGGTGAATGCCATGAAAAAAGTGTTAACAACAATCGCTTTATCCTTGAGTGCTTTAGTTGCAACTTCTGCAATGGCTGCACCGCAACATGATCCGCGTTATGCGCCACATAAACCGGCACCGCATTGGGATCATAAAGATGCGAAAAAATGGGACGATCGCCGTGATGACCGTCGCTGGAATGATAAACGCTATAACAACCGCGTGGTAAATCCAAGCCGTGACTGGCGTGTCGGTCAAAAGCTGCCTAACCAGTATGACAACCGCCGTTTTGAAGTAAGTGGTTATGAAGCACGCCGTCTGCCAAATGCAGGCAGAAACCAGCAGTGGTACAAAATCAATGGTGATTATGTGCTAGTCAATGAGCGTAATGACAAGATTATCCGTATCCTCAACTAAATCTTAATTCTGTATCTTTTCTCCATTGCACCTGAAGTCCACGCTTCAGGTGTTTTTTTATTGCTGTACTTCGTTCCCGGCTTTTTTTAGAATCAAATTCAATTAAGTATTATTTTCTAATATAGGCCAGCGCATGAACCCAGCAGAACCGTCTCAAAGCACAACTTTGCAATATGTGCATTGGTTTCGCCATTCTGCGCCCTATATTAATGCGCATCGTAACAAGACCTTCGTGATCATGTTTGATGGCGAGGCGGTGCTGCATGACAATTTCCAGCATATTATTCACGATATTGCCCTGCTGCATTCTCTCGGAATTCATCTGATTCTGGTGCATGGTGCGCGTCCACAGATCAACCAGAATCTGGCAGCAAGTCAGATCAGCACGCCTTTTCATCGTCAGCGCCGAATCACAACCCGTGAATCGTTGAGCTGTGTCATGAATGCGGTGGGTTCAATCCGCCTGCAGATTGAAGCCTTGCTCTCAATGGGACTGGCCAACTCACCCATGTATGGCGCCCGTATAGATGTCGTATCCGGTAATTTTGTTACTGCCAAGCCTTATGGGATTCGTGACGGTATTGATTTCCAGTTAACCGGTGAAGTCCGTACCGTAGATACCAATGCGATTCAGCGTCATCTTGACAGCCATAACATTGTGGTGCTTGGACCAACCGGTTATTCCACCACTGGCGAAGTGTTCAACCTGCTGGCGGAGGAAGTTGCGACCAAAACTGCGATTCGTATCAAGGCAGACAAGCTGATTTTCCTGGGTAAACAGCATGGCCTGCTGAATACGGATGGACAATTGCAACGTGAAGTGCAGCCAAGTCAGCTGGATGCTTATATAATGCAGGATGCTCAAGACCTGCCATCCGAACTAAGCTTGCAACTTCGCGCTGCACAGGAAGCCTCGATGAATGGCGTCAACCGTGTGCATCTGATTTCCTATGCTCATGATGGTGCGCTGCTGGAAGAACTCTTCACCCGAGATGGTTCAGGCACTCTGATTACCGATGCTCATTATGAAGATGTACGTATGGCTACCATTCAGGATGTTGGCGGTCTGATTAACCTGCTACGGCCTTTGGAAGAAGAAGGCATTCTGGTGTATCGCTCACGCGAACGTCTGGAAAATGAAATTGAACAGTTCGCAGTCATTGAACGTGACGGCATGATTCTGGCCTGTGCCGCGTTATATCCGATTCCAACCACAGGCAATGAGCTGCGTTCTGCTGAAATTGCCTGTGTCGCTGTCGATCCAAGTTATCGCAAGTCCAACCGCGGCAGCCAGATTCTGAATTATCTGGAAGATAAAGCCCGGAGCATGGGTATTCAGCAACTGTTTATTTTAACCACCCGCACTGCACATTGGTTCCTGGAACAGGGTTTTGAACAGTCCTCTGTCGATGATCTGCCCGATGCCCGTCAGGCGCTATATAACTATCAGCGTAATTCCCTGGTTTGTAAAAAGTCACTTTAATGTGACTTTTTATTTGTTTATATATCTTATTTTTTGCTAAAGATATGTAGATTTCTCAAATATTTAACTTAAAAAGCTTTGCATGGATTTTCATATCCATATCTTTATATTTTATTAAAAAAATTAAATATATATTTCAATAACTTAAATTGTATAAAAATTAAATTCCATAAAGATTCCAAATCACTTTTCTACATAAATTTTGCGCTTTTTTATTTATCTTTTTTTCTCATTAGAAATTCCCGAATTGTTATTTTTTTGGAAAATAAAAAACGATTAGCGTATGCCTAACTTGTCTATTCCATCTAATTGGCTTTTTGTCAGGAGTTTATATTCATGCGCCAATCTACGGTTAAATTCATTGCAAAAACAGCAGCTCTGAGTACTGCTATTGCTGGCGTGATGTTGCTCTCTGGCTGCTCTAAAAAAGAAGAAAGTGTAACGCTGAATATCGGTTTCCAAAAATATGGCGTCCTTCCAATCTTGAAAGAACGCGGCACTTTAGAAACTGCATTAAAACAACAAGGCGTAAATGTGAAATGGGTGGAATTCCCGGCAGGTCCACAATTACTTGAAGGTCTGAATGTAGGCAGTGTGTCTTTTGGTGAAGCCGGTGAAGCACCGCCAATCTTTGCTCAGGCAGCCAACTCAAATCTGGTGTATGTCGCAAACCAGCCTGAAGCACCTAAAGCTGAAGCTCTGATTGTACAAAAAGACTCAAATATTCAGTCTGTCCAGGACCTGAAAGGCAAACGTATTGCACTCAACAAAGGCTCAAATGTTCATTACTTACTATTAAAAGTCCTTGAAGCCAATAATCTGAAACTCAGCGATATTGAAGTGGTGTACCTGCCGCCTTCTGATGCACGTGCTGCTTTTGAGCGTGGAGCGGTTGATGCCTGGGTGATCTGGGATCCATTCTTTGCGGCAGCAGAACATCAGATTGGTGCACGTGTGATTGCAACTGGTGAGAATATCGTGAGCAATCATCAGTTCTATCTGGCTGATCGTAAGTTCGCTGAAGCGAATCCACAGATCATTGATGCGGTAGTGAATGAGCTGAACCTGACTACTGAATGGGTATCTAGCCATCAGGATGAGGCAGCGAAACTTCTAGAAAAACCAACAGGCCTGGCATTTGACGTATTGAAAACTTCAATTTCACGTATGGGCTTTGGGGTAAAACCCCTCACACCAGAAGTGGCGCAAAAACAGCAGCAGGTCGCTGATGCCTTCTATGGCCAGCAACTGATTCCAGCAAAACTGAATATTCAATCAGCAATTTTAACCAAATAAATCATAGGAAAATATCAGGGGATCTAATAATGACTCAACATCAGCGACACAACAAAGCAATCACATGGTTCAAGACCTCCAGTCATGCTATGAATGCCGCATTAGTTGCTTGTGCGATGTTGGGTTCAAGTGCCGCTTGGGCAGTTGATCCGTCAGTGAAACAGCTTCGTGTAGGCTACCAAAAAGCTTCGGTAAACTTGGTCATTGCACAACAGCAAAAGCTGCTTGAACAGGAATTTCCAAATGCAAAAATCAGCTGGAACGAATTTCCAGGCGGACCACAAATTTTAGAAGCATTAGCTGTAGGTTCTATTGATATCGGTGCGACTGGAGACACTCCTCCTGTCTATGCTCAAGCTGGTAATAAGCCATTGCATTATTTTGCTTATGAAACTGCAAAACCGCTCTCTTCTGCCATTCTGGTACAACACAATTCCAAAATTACCAAACTGAGCCAGCTCAAAGGTAAGCGTGTCGGCGTTCATCGCGGTTCCAGCTCGCATTATTTACTGGTCCAGGCAGTACGTAAGGCAGGTTTGCAATGGACCGATATCCAGCCAATCTGGTTAAGCCCTGCGGATGCACGTGCAGCCTTCCAGAAAGGTGCGATTGATGCTTGGGCGATTTGGGACCCGTACTATGCTGCAGCTCAAGTAGAAGATAAAGCCAGAGTCTTATCTTCAGGGAAAGGCTTAAGTCCCAATTATACCTTCTATCTGGCTTCAGAAAATTTAATTAAAAAACACCCGCAAGCATTAAAAGGAATTATCAAACAGGTCAATGTCGCAGATAAATGGGTACAGCGTCATAAAACTGAAACTGCAAAAATCTTTGCGCAAAGTACCGGCTTAACACCAATTATCAGCCAGACCTTTATCCAGCGTCGTCCTAATCCATCTGGTGCTGCACCGCTCACCAAGAAAGTGATTGCCGACCAGCAAGAACTCGCGAACCGTTTTAGCGAACTCAAGATCATTCCAAAATCTATCAATATTCAGCAAGCCGTTTGGGCAGGCAAATAATCCAAGGATCAAAGACATGAAAATTTTCTGGTTTATTCCGACACATGGTGACTGCCGCTACCTAGGTACCAGCAAAGGTGCACGCCAGGTCGATCATGCCTACATGAAACAGATTGCAGTTGCAGTCGATAACCTTGGCTATGAAGGTGTACTGATTCCAACAGGCCGTTCATGTGAAGATCCATGGTTAACCGCAGCCAGCCTGATTGACGCGACCAAGAAATTGAAATTCCTGGTTGCGCTACGTCCGGGTGTAACGACTCCTGCACTGGCTGCACGTATGGCATCAACCTTTGACCGTTTATCTGGTGGCCGTGTCTTGCTAAATCTGGTCACTGGTGGTGATGAGCAGGAACTAAAAGGCGATGGCGTGTATGAAGATCACGAAACCCGCTACAAGACTGCAACTGAATACACGACGATCTGGCGTGAAATCCTGAAACGCTCTCACACGGGTGAGAGCTTCACTTTCCACGGTGAACACTTAAGTGTAGACGATGCAAAATTGCTCTATCCACCCGTTCAAGAGCCCCATCCTCCACTGTGGTTCGGCGGTTCTTCAGATGCTGCGATTGAACTTGCAACAGATCAGGTTGACACTTACCTGACTTGGGGTGAACCACCTGCAGCAGTCAAAGAAAAGATTGAAAATGTCCGTGCCAAAGCTGAAGCGAAAGGCCGTAAGCTTAGCTACGGTATCCGTTTACATGTGATTGTTCGTGAAACCAATGAAGAAGCATGGAAGGCCGCAGAAGAGCTGATCCAGTATGTGGATGATGCAACTATTGCGGCAGCTCAGGCAAAATTCAAGCAAATGGATTCAGTCGGTCAGCGTCGTATGGCTGAACTGCATAATGGCGACCGTAGCAAACTTGAAGTCTCTCCAAACCTTTGGGCAGGTGTCGGTCTGGTACGTGGTGGCGCAGGTACAGCACTGGTAGGTGACCCTAAAACTATCGCAGCACGTATTCAGGAATATGCTGCCTTGGGTATCGATACTTTTATCTTCTCAGGCTACCCACATCTGGAGGAGTCGATCCGTTTTGCTGAACTGGTATTCCCACTTTTACCACTTGAAACCCAGAAAAAATTGACTCAGCCAAACCTGACAGGTCCATTCGGTGAAATTGTGGCAAATAACTACACGCCAGATGAGAACAAGAAGGCTGCGAGTGTTCAGGAGCCAGCTTAATGTCGAAAGTCGTTTCTGTTGAAACCATCGCAGAAAAGAAGGTTTCACGTGGAACACAACTCGGGCAGCGTTTGCTGCCCTGGTTAGTTCCTATTGGATTAATTTTGATCTGGCAGATCGCGTCAAGTACCGGTCTGCTGGAAAGCCGAATTTTGCCTGCACCGAGTGCAGTCATCGCCGCATTCTGGGCTCTGCTGATGAGTGGCGAACTCTGGACCCATGTAAAAGTCAGTGCTGGCCGTGCCCTTACTGGTTTACTGGTGGGTGGTGGTTTGGGGCTGCTTTTAGGTTTACTCAATGGTTCATCCAAAGCTGCCTCTACCCTGCTCGACACCACTTTACAGATGATCCGGAACATCCCTGCCCTGGCCTTAATTCCACTGGTGATTTTATGGTTCGGCATCGATGAATCAGCCAAGCTGTTTCTGGTCGCCATTGGCGTGTTCTTCCCGATCTATATCAATACCTATCATGGTATTCGCTCAGTCGATCCGCAGCTGATCGAAATGGGTAAAAGCTATGGCCTCACCCGTTGGCAACTCTATAAAGAAATTATTTTACCGGGCGCAATGCCTTCGATTCTGGTGGGTTTACGTTTCTCGTTAGGTTTAGTGTGGGTACTGCTGATTGTGGCTGAAACCATTTCTGCACAGTCCGGGATTGGTTATATGACCATGAATGCGCGTGAATTCCTGCAAACCGATGTGGTACTGGTCGGTATTTTACTGTATGCCTTACTTGGCAAACTGGCGGATGTTCTGGCGGTTGCCTTGGAACGTTTCCTGCTGCGCTGGCATGCTGGCTATCAAAAATAAATGAATAATATGGAGGAGCATGTGATGACTGATCTCAGCTTAGGGCGTCTCGCCAATGACCAAACTGCACCACAAGACTATGCTGCGGCAGATATTGATCCCCATGCAGTCATCGGTGCCGAAATTATTATTGAACAGCTGCACAAGTTCTATGGCTCGGTCAAGGTTCTGGAAGATCTGGATCTGCATATTCAGCCGGGCGAATTCCTGGCAATTGTCGGTCGTAGTGGTTGTGGTAAAAGTACCCTGCTGCGTCTGATTGCCGATCTGGAAAAACAGAGCTACGGCGAAATCAAGTTCAAGTCAGCACGTCATATTCGTGAAGGTATTACTGCGGACGATATTCGGGTGATGTTCCAAGATCCGCGTTTGTTGCCATGGCGGAGCATTGAACAAAATGTGCAATTGGGCTTGCCGAAAGATCAGCATGCCAATGCATCAAGCATGCTGGAGAAAGTCGGCTTAAAGGAAAAAGCAGGGCTATGGCCATCGCAACTGTCGGGTGGTCAGCGTCAACGTACAGCCTTGGCACGTGCTTTATCCCATAAACCACGTATCCTGCTCCTAGATGAACCCTTAGGTGCCCTGGATGCCCTGACCCGTCTTGACATGCAGAACCTGATCGAAAAGTTATGGACTGAACAGGGCTTTACTGCAATCCTGGTGACTCATGATGTCAGTGAAGCCGTACAGTTAGCAGATCGCATCATCCTGCTGGACAAAGGTCATATTGCCAAAGAGTTCCGTGTCAACTTGCCACGTCCACGTCAGAAAGGAATCCAGTTTGCTGAACTGGAACAGCAAGTTCTGAATGCCGTACTGGCAACCTAAAAAGAAACAAAACCCGGATTTAGAATCCGGGTTTTCACTTTGAAGGATAGATAATTCTTAGAATTTCATCAAAATTAAAATTACAGTCCATCTTAAAAATAAAATGTCATGAATCTGACATTAATTAAACTGATTTCTCAATAACAAAAGACTTCAAAATAATTTAAACATTTTCAAAAGCTTGATTTTTATACTGGGATTCGCTAGTTTTGTAAGGATTACATAGTTGATCTACAGAATAAATCATCATTATTCAAAAAATTAGACTTCTACTTTGTGCACAAATCTGATGATTTGCCGTACAATTCAATATTCCCTTTTTTAATTGTTTTTATATTGCTGATGGAACAAAAAAAGAGTACTCAAAAGCGCAACCAGCTGCTCAGTGCCGCTCTAGACGTTTTTTCCCTATATGGTTTTAGTGGGGCAAGTCTGGACGAAATCGCACAAATTGCAGAAATGCATAAATCTAATATTTTCTATTACTATGAAAATAAAGAAGCTCTCTATGTAGAAGTGTTAACCACCGTACTGCAAAAGTGGCTTGCACCGCTGCAAATGCTTGAAGCCGAGCTAGAACCGGAAGAAGCGATCACCAATTATCTGATGCAGAAAATTGAAGTATCACGCACGCAACCGAAAGCATCTCGCCTGTTCGCCTTGGAAGTGATCCAGGGGGCACCACATATTCTGGAAATTCTGAAAGGTCCACTGAAAAAACTGGTGAAACGTAAAGCCAAGGTGATCAGTAACTGGCAGGAACAGGGCAAGATTTCTAAAGATATTGACCCTGAACTGCTGATCCTGAATATCTGGGCAGTGACACAGAACTATGCCGACTTTGCCATACAGATGGAAATGGTGACCGGCAAAACGCTGCGTAACCGTAGCATGCAGCAGCGTGTGATTCAGCACACTGTACATATGATGCTTTACGGTGTACTACCACGTCCTGAACAAAACGCATAAGTTTTGCTTGGCATACGACCATAGTCATTATGGTCGCCGATCCAGTCTTTAACCTTATTCTTATTTTAACATCTGATATAAAAATAACAGTTTTTGCGCGCCTAACAATAAGTTTTCCTCCCAGTCGAGATGCGCTGTGTCATTGGCACCATCGGTAATGTATTTTACAGAAATCAGGCGTACGCCAAGTTTCTTGCATACCTTGGCCAGTGCATAGCCTTCCATGTCGACCAATTGGCAGGGCACTTTGGGTTGTCCTGTTTCGAAGCTATCTCCGGTTCCGCAAATACCCTTGGGCAAATGATCAAAGAAAGGCTCAAGCTCGATTGCTCCCGGGAAATGCTGATCCATCGGGGTTAAGCCGACGTCAAAACCGAGTGGTGATACGTCCATATCGCGCTGCACAAAATGGCTGACTTCGACCAGGGCATGCGCATCAAAATGCGAACTGCCTGCCGTACCCAAGTTCAATAAAGTCTTGCAGCCTGTGTTCTGAATCACTTCAAAGGCTTTAAAGGCTGCGTTGACTTTGCCAATACCGCTATAATGCACATCAATACCTTGTGCTTCAAATAAGCCTTTGGATTCATTGGGCAAAGCCATAATTAGTGCATGTTCGGACATTGGGTTTCCATATCAATTTTAAAATACTGGACTATTAAAAGATAAACAGGTGAGCGCTGCAAATAAAAATCGATTTCTGCTCAGCAGAAAATGGCCTCTGCCCTGTCTGCTATAAACCTGTTTAAACTGCTAGAAAAATAGAGATAGCTCTGATTATTAGAGCGCTAAGGAAGCAGGAAATATTGATTAATTTTTATTTTATTCAGCCGATTAAGTTCTGGGCTAAAGATTTTTAAATAAAAGATATTGCATAAAAACACAACAACAAGACGAAACGTAAAGATTATGGCAATATATAGCCTCTTCGAATTTCCAAGCACCTGATTCGCCCATGAAGCTGCTCCGTCTAAATGCCTTATCGTCTCGCACAGAGTTACCTAAAACGGTGGTTACCATTGGTAATTTTGACGGTGTGCATTTAGGTCATCAGGTCATGATCAAACAGCTGAAAGCCGTGGCGGAACAGCAACAGCTGAAAAGCGTGGTAATGATCTTTGAACCGCAGCCGCTGGAATATTTCAAAGGCTATGAGGCCCCACCCCGTATATCATCTTTACGTGAAAAGGTGGAATACCTGACTGAACTGGGTGTGGACTATATTGCGGTGGCGAAATTTGATGAAAGTTTCCGTAGCCTGAATGCAGAACAGTTTGCCGATATTCTAAAAGATAAACTGAATGCCGAGCATCTGGTGCTGGGTGATGATTTCCACTTCGGTAAACACCGTCAGGGCAATAGCGAATTCCTGCGTAATTATGGTTTTCAGGTCACCAATCTGGATACCGTACAACTCGACGGCGAACGTGTCAGTTCGACCCGTATCCGTCAGACACTACAAGCAGGCGATCTTGCCCTGGCTGCCAAACTCCTGGGGCGCCCTTATAGCATTACCGGGCGGGTACAGTATGGTGACCAGATTGGCCGCACCATTGATTTCCCGACTATTAATGTGCGCTTAAACCGTCATAGACCGTGTTTGCAGGGTATTTATGGCGTGGAAGTGGTATGTGAAACCGAATCTTTAAAAGATAAAGCTAGAGCTGGTGATGCAAGCAAAACAGGCATTGCTGGCTATGATCCCACCGGTCTGTTTGGCGCCGGACATGTCGGGACCCGCCCGGCCATTCAGCAGGAACAACCAGAATGGCGATTAGAAGTACATTTCCCTGATGTTTCTGCTAATCTGTATGGCCTGTTGATGCGGGTGACATTCTTAAACTATTTGCATGGCGAAAAGAATTATCCTTCGCTTGAAGCCCTAAAAGCCGGAATTGATGACGATGTCGAGAAACTACTTGAGTTTCGTCGAAATCACCCCACATTTCCCTTTTAATCCCCCATATTTTTATTGTAAAACGTGTCTGTCAAATGACAGATTGAATTGGAAGACAACTTGCATGAGCGATAAGCAAACTCCTGAAAATGCAGTGGATTACAAAGCCACGCTAAACCTCCCAGGTACTGACTTTGCAATGAAGGCAAATCTGGCAGTACGTGAAGCGAAATGGTTAGAAGAGTGGTATGCCGACAACATTTATCAGCAGATTCGTGCGTCGCGTATTGGCAAGAAAAAATATGTACTTCATGACGGCCCTCCGTACGCAAACGGCCAAATCCATTTGGGTCATGCAGTCAATAAAGTCTTAAAAGACATCATTATTAAAAGCCGTGTCATGGATGGCTTTGATGCCCCATATGTACCGGGCTGGGACTGTCACGGTCTTCCAATCGAACTGAAAGTCGAAGAAAAAGTCGGTAAAGTGGGCGTAAAAGTTGATGCTTCGACTTTCCGTAAAGCTTGCCGCGAATATGCGTATACACAAGTTGAATTACAGAAGAAAGACTTCGTGCGTATGGGCGTGTTCGGTGATTGGGACAATCCTTACCTGACAATGAACTTCAAACAGGAAGCGGATATTGTTCTCTCACTGGGTGCAATCGCAAAAGCTGGTCATATCGAACCAGGTCTGAAACCGGTCAACTGGTGTCTGGACTGTGGTTCATCTCTGGCTGAAGCAGAAGTTGAATATGAAGATAAAAAATCCGATGCGATTGACGTGGGTTTCACTGTAGTCGATCTGGCTGACCTGTCTGCACGTTTAGGTGTAGAAGTCGCTGACCGTACTGATATCGTGATCTGGACCACAACGCCTTGGACGCTTCCTGCGAACCAAGCCGTTGCCCTGCATGCTGAAATTGAATATCAACTGGTGAAAGCGCGTGGCGAAGAAAAAGCGGCGCAAAACTTTATCCTGGCGAAAGATCTGGTGGAATCTGCAACTGAACGCTACGGTTTTACCACTGTTGAAGTCATTGCTGATTTTGCCGGTAGCAAACTTGAGCACCTGGTTCTGCAACATCCACTGATTAACGATCGTCAAGTGCCTGTAATCTTGGGCGAACACGTGATTGCCACCAGTGGTACCGGTGCAGTGCATACGGCGCCTGGCCATGGTGTGGACGACTATAAAGTTGGCTTGCTGTACAACCTGAAAGTAGAAAATCCAGTGGGTGGTAACGGTGTTTACTTACCAACGTCTCCACTGTTTGCTGGCGAGCATATCTACAAAGCCAATCCACAAATTATTGCTGCATTAGCAGAGGCCAACAAGCTTTGGGCACATCACCCAATCAAACACAGCTACCCGCACTGCTGGCGTCATAAAACCCCAATTATCTTCCGTGCGACACCACAATGGTTCATCAGCATGGATGCCAAAGGCTTACGTCAAGGCGCATTGAATGCGATCGAAAACGAGATCAGCTTTGTGCCGGACTGGGGTAAAAACCGTATCCAAGCAATGATCGAAGGCCGTCCAGACTGGTGTATCTCTCGTCAACGCACTTGGGGTGTGCCAATTCCGTTCTTCGTGCATAAAGATACCAATGAATTGCACCCACGTACGCCTGAACTGATCGAAGAAGTTGCCAAACTGATTGAACAGGAAGGTATTGATGGCTGGTACAACCGTGATGCACGCGAGTTCATCGGTAATGATGCTGAACAATACAATGCGGTACGCGATACCCTGGACGTATGGTTCGACTCGGGTACAACGCACTACGCTGTATTACGTGAACGTGAAGAGCTGCAAGACCCTGCGGATCTTTACCTTGAAGGTTCTGACCAGCACCGTGGCTGGTTCCAGTCTTCGTTGTTGACATCGATTGCCATCAATGAACGTGCACCATATAAAGGCTTGCTGACGCATGGTTTCGTAGTGGATGAGAAAGGCCGCAAGATGTCAAAATCGTTGGGTAACATTATTACCCCACAAGACATCATTAAAGATATGGGTGCAGACGGTTTACGCTTCTGGATCGCATCGGCGGACTACCGCTATGAAATGACTGCGGGTAAAGAAATATTTAGCCGTGCATCAGATGGTTACCGTCGTATCCGTAACACACTGCGTTTCTTACTTGCCAACTTAAATGGTTTCAAACCATCAACTGATGCGCTTCCTGTAGATCAATTGATCGCGCTTGATCAATACATCCTGCAACGTGCAGCTGAAGTACAGAAAACCGTTCAGCAAGCTTATGAAGATATGAACTTCCATATCGTAACCAATGCCTTAACCAATTTCTGTATCAATGACCTGGGTGGTTTCTACCTCGACATCATCAAAGACCGCCAATACACTACCAAAGCCGATTCTCAGGCACGTCACTCTGCACAAACTGCACTGTATCATCTGGTACAGGCATTCGTACGCTGGATGGCACCGATCTTGAGCTTTACTGCACAAGAAGCTTGGCCACTGATTCCTGAGCAGTCAGAGAAATATGTGTTCACTGCTGAATGGTATGATATTCCAGCTGCATCTACTGCAAACTTGGTGACTGAAGCTGAATGGCAAACGCTGATTTCGGTAAAATCTGCAGTGAACAAGTTTATTGAAGCGGCGCGTACTGAAAAAACAGTGGGTTCGAACCTGTCTGCCAAAGTTGAACTTTGGGCGTCGAACGAGCTGAAAGCGGTATTGGACAAACTGGGTGATGAACTGCGTTTTGTACTGATTACCTCTCAAGTGATCGTGAATGACTTTAAGGCTGCCCAAGGTGAAGCATCTGATCTGGAAGGTCTGAATGTGAAAGTTTCTGCCGCAGACGGTGAGAAATGTGTACGTTGCTGGCATGTACTTCCTGATGTAAACACACATGCATCACACCCAGGCTTGTGTGGCCGCTGTATCATCAACCTGCCGACAGGCCAAGGCGAAGAGAGAAAATATGCCTAATCCACAAGAAAAAAAGGGCTTATTCCAGTTCTATCCTCACAACTTGTGGTGGTTAGGTCTGACTATTATTTCAATTATTCTGGATCAATGGACCAAATGGATTGCGACCACTAGTCTGAATTACGCAGATCCAGTACCCGTCCTGCCCTTTTTAAATTGGACATTACTGCATAACTATGGCGCAGCCTTTAGTTTTCTGTCCGATGCCGGTGGATGGCAACGTTATTTCTTTACTTCGCTGGCAGGAGTAGTGTCTGTGATTTTCGTGTTCTGGCTGATGCGTATGCCAAAGAACATGAAAGTTTTACCTTTGGCCGTTGCCCTGATTCTGGGCGGTGCCATCGGCAACCTGATTGACCGTGTTTCTCTCGGCTATGTAGTCGATTTTATTCATGTTTATTATCAGAATAGCCACTTCCCTGCCTTTAACCTTGCAGACAGTGCCATTACGTTAGGTACTATTTTAATGCTGATTGACACCTTCTTCTTAGAAGGAAAACGCAACCAACAGCAGGCGAAATAACATGACTGATTTTATTAATCCTAACGAGGAAACTCGTATTGAAGCTGGCTCTAAGGTTGAGCTTCATTTCTCAGTAGCCATTGAAAATGGTGTTGAAATTGACAATACCCGCAGTCGTACTGAGCCGGTAAGTCTGGTAATGGGCGATGGCAGCTTGCTACCAGGCTTTGAAAAAGCACTGTTCGGTTTACGCGCCGGTGACCGTCGTACCGTAAGTCTTCCTCCTGAAGATGCTTTCGGTCCATGGAATCCTGAAAACGTACAAAAATTTGATACTGTGAAATTTGGCGAACGTCCAATTGAAGGTCATATGATCGAGTTTGAAGACAAAGCGAAACAAAGCCTGTATGGCGTGGTGAAAACCGTCGGTGATGACATCACTGAAGTGGATTTCAACCACCCGCTAGCTGGCAAGAATATTACTTTTGAAGTAGAAATCTTTAAAGTAACCCCAGCCGGTCAACAAGGTGTGAAATTGATGTAAGCATCATTTCACGACAAAGCGCCTTTGGGCGCTTTTTTTTATAATGCAAATACCAAGATACAAATCATGCCTATTCATCCTTGCTTATTTTGATTAATTTAAGTTGAGTGAAGCAATGACAGGATAATAAGATGAAGATTTACATCATTGTAGGCAGTATTCGCGAAGGACGTGTAGCGATCAAAGTAGCTGACTGGATCTTTAAACAAATTAAAACCTATCACTTCAGTACAGTGGAAGCTGAAATTGTCGATCTGAAAGAATGGGACCTGCCGATGTTTGCTGGCGCACATCCTCCACTCACCGGTATTTATGACCAGCCTAAACAGCAGGAATGGGCTGATTTTATTGCACTTGCAGATGCCATTATTTTTATCAGCCCGGAATATAACCATGGCTACAGTCCAGCCCTGAAAAATGCCCTGGATTATCTAGGTAAGGAATGGCAAGGCAAACCGGCGGCTTATGTCGGCTACGGTGCGACCAACGGCTCGCGCTCTATCGATCAGATCCGTCAGGTCGGTACACAGCTTGGTTTAGTGGATACGAATGCGGTAATCGAAATTCGTGATATCTTTAGTCGTGCTAAAGACTATACCTTTGAAGGGAATGAATTCGATAATAAAACCCTGCGAGGCGTGGTAGACAAGCTGATTCAGTATGTCAGTGCGTAAGTTGCCGCGGACAGCCACGTCCGTTTTAGCTTACAAGCCAAGCAGAAATTACTGCTATTTGCCTACAAATATACACGCTATATTTAAGTCATCACCGGACAGGATGTCCAATAGCGATACAAGAATAAGAAAAAGCGCATTACAACAGGAAGTTGCCAGATCTGACATGAGTCAGATCTTCATAACAAATCCAAAAGGCCTCGACAGGATGTCGAGGCCTTTTACTTTATGGGTTGTCTATAAGCTTAAGTACTTCTCGCTATCCTGCTGCAAATTTCAGCATCACTGTACGCTATGGCGCACAAGTATTGGGGAGAGTTGACGCTATACCAAATCCATAATTCCTCTTATAGTTAAGACATACAGGACAGGATGTCTTGAAGAATAAAAAACAATAAATGCAGCAGGAAGCTGATCGGTATGACAGGAGTTATACCTTGATAAATGAATCTGGAAAAGCCCTGACAGGATGTCAGGGCTTTTTCTTTTATACCTTTATAAGCATATTTTTACTCTTAAACGAAAAGAGGATTCCAAAAAATCCTCTTTTTTTAAAAATTAGTACTTAAAGCGCTGTGAGCTTTAACAAACGTGCCTGAGGACCATCTTCAATCACCCAGATGCCCCCATCCTGAGCCTGTACTGCGCCACGAATCCGTGCTTTCATATCCAGCCGTTGAACTTCTTTGGCAGGTTGCTGCATCGTATCTATAATAATAATTGCTTTGGAAGAAAGACCTGTGGCTATCGCTTTATTTTGCCATTGCGGGAACATTTTTCCGGTATAAAAGTTCAGGTCAGATGGAGAGATTACCGGTGTCCAGTCCAGTACAGGTGCTTCAAATTCAGGTCGGGTACTATGATCCGGAATTGGCTTTCCATTATAATGATCACCATTTGATACTAAAGGATAGCCATAATTTTTAGCCTTGATAATCTTGTTCAGTTCATCGCCGCCCTTCGGTCCCATTTCAATGACCCAGAGCTGCCCTTTGGGATCAAACGCCATTCCCAGAGGATTACGGTGTCCAAGACTCCAAACCTGCTGGGCAATTTTACCCTGATTCATAAAGGGATTATCGGCAGGGATCGAGCCATCATCGTTCAGGCGAATAATTTTACCGGCATTAGACTTCATATCTTGTGCAGGATCAAACTGTTGACGTTCGCCTGAGCTGATCCAGAGCTTGCCATCCGGCCCGAATACAATTCGGTGTCCATAGTGGCCCTGCCCCGAAGAGAATTTAGGAATCTGAGTCCAGATTTTTTCGATCTGGGTGAGCTGTGGTGCACTTTGTTTCAAATCCAGCTTGCCACGAATCACCACTGCACCATAACCGCCTTGACTCTGTTCAGCATAGCTCAGATAGATCCATGGGTTATTTGCGAAATCAGGATGTAATGCGACATCTCCCAAGCCGCCCTGACCGCCATAAGCCACTTTCGGGGTGCCTTTAATTTCAGTCTTTTTCTTGGTTTCTGGATCGAATAAATACAGTCTGCCTTTACGCTCGGTAACCAGTAGACGACCATCCTTTAAAGGTGTTATCGCCCATGGTTCATTAAACTCGGCAATATTATTAACCTTATAGGCTTGCTGTACTTGAGTGGAAGAAGGTGTAGTTACAGTTTCGGAAGTAGAGTTTGCCGCTTCCGGACTCTTATTGAGTTCCTGTGACGTCTTGTTCTGTGCATGACAGGCAGTCAGGCTATAAGGGATAAAGCCTAAACACAACATTGCTGCGAGATGAACCTGTTTCATTGTTATTCTACATACTTATTAAAACGAATAACTTACAATTTAGCATCTCAAACGCTCACTAAAAGC
Source organism: Acinetobacter sp. LCT-H3 (assembly GCF_001866125.1). Taxonomy (NCBI): domain Bacteria; kingdom Pseudomonadati; phylum Pseudomonadota; class Gammaproteobacteria; order Moraxellales; family Moraxellaceae; genus Acinetobacter; species Acinetobacter sp. LCT-H3. The sequence goes on from NZ_MODX01000038.1 coordinate 18,175, forward strand.
ATAAAAAGGTTAACAATCGTAAACGAAAATAATCCTAGCTTGCGCCGATAAGTCCTAACTATATTGAAACCATCCCTTGCTACAGGCTGAATTATATTAGATTTTCACCTGATAGAGCTGTTGGTCCGCAGTTTACAGCAAGCAATCAATTGATCAGACTCGGCCATAAAAAAAACACCCCC
>NZ_MODX01000039.1:0-17407 GCF_001866125.1 Acinetobacter sp. LCT-H3
AGCGTACATACTCATTTTTATACCCTGAGCTTGTAAGTATTTGGTTAATCGAATATAACCATAGCTCTGCCTTGTCTCCTCATGGGCTATTTTCACCAATATCGTCTGTTGATTTCGTTGAATCGTTCTTTTGCTCACGCCTCTCTTGAGCCAATCATAAAAACATGAAACTGAAACATGAAGTAATCGAGCCATTAAGGTAATTGGAAAAGAATATCTTTTTTGTTTCATATAGGCGTACCTTACTGACTTTCTTTGGCAAAGTACGCTGCTGCCTTTTTTAAAAATTCACGTTCCATTTCAGCTATTTTGAGCTGTTGTTTGAGTTTTTTATTTTCTTCGAGTAGAGCGTTTAGATCAGGTGAATACTGTTTTGTACCTGCTAAAGTTCCAGCCTTTGCTTTGGTATTCCAATTTGAAAGAGTTTGCATTGAAATGCTAAGTTGTCTAGCTGTTTCCGAGATATTGCCTTGATTGGCTTCAATTAATTTGATGGCTTCAGCTTTAAATTCTGTGGTGTAAGTCTTGTGTTTCTTGCTCATGGTAAACTCCTGATGAGTGTGTTTAGTTTACCAAGTTAAAACCTCCTGTTTTTTCAGCACACATCATACGACAAAGGGTGGAATAATCCGGAGCTGTCCAATCTAATCCAGAGAGTTTAATCAGACTTTGAACAAAACCTGTGACCATACGTAAAGAGAGTCGGAATAGTAATTTGATCATTAAGCAGCATTGAATCGCTGTATCGGAGTAGGTTTGATTTCGACCTTGCTTGCCTTGTGATTGTGCATACCACTGAGTCTTTGGATCAAGCCAAATGGAAATATTACCTCGGTTAATTAAGGCTCGGTTATAGGATGACCAATTGGTTGTACGGTAGATTTTAGAGGCAGGCTTATTCATTTTGAAATTATATTGCTGAATAAGCTTTTGATGCTAGGTTTGTGCAACAAAGCCATTATAAGATGAAAGGAATAGTACGCTAAACTACTATTCCTTTCATTAAATTATTTTAAAAAACTAATTCGATGCCTGCACCATATTTCCAGCCTTTTTCAGAATCCGTAGCCTCTTGCATAGAAGTGGCTTTCTGTCCTTTTTCATATTGGTAAGCAACGTCAATAAAAGGTTTAATTCGCTTAGTAATTTCATATCGGGTTTTGATCCCCGTTTTTAGTTCTGATAAACCTGATTTTGCAGCATAGTCAGAATCATCACTAAATACTACATCTGCTTCGATGTAAGGTTGAGTAATAAGTTTTTGAGTTAAAATTAAATCACGTTCGAATTCAAAACTTGTTCCCCAAAAGTTATTCTCTCCTCCATAAAGATATGCTTGTGTTTCAAAGAAATAAGGAGCTAGACCTAATATACCAATAACCCCATCCACTCGATCGCTGCTGCTGTTATTTTTATCTTCACTATATCTTACCCCAGCTTGTACATCCCAAAAGGGTGCTACATTACGGCTATAAAGTGCAGATACATCATATTTAGGATCATTGCTTTCTGCTTTGTCCAAATTTGCTTCAATAAATAGACGATTTTCATCTGTCCCAATTAAAGTATCAAACTTTGTTCCTAGGTTGCCCTTACCGTCTTCATCAACTATCCATGCATTTTCAAGTCTTGTTAGTTGATAAATTTGTCCGCCATGTTCTTTAAGATGATCATCATTAGATGGGGCTGATCTCTTTCTTGCGGTCAGAATAATATTATCTCCCCCATTTGCATTTTCCATTGAATAATATTCTGGATACAATTCTTGGGGGCTATATCTTAAGCCACCAGACTCCTGTAATAAGACTCTCATACCATTTGTAATATTACTTTCTTGTTGCGAAGTACTGTTATCAGCAAAAGTTAAGTTTGATATACTTATTAATGCAATTGATAAGACTGTTTTTGAAAAAAGTTTTTTAGTGGTTTGCATGTTGATTCACTCCCTTATCATTTGCATGGGGTTGGGCAACGATACTTTTTGAATCAACATCATTGCTATCTACATTTGCCACAATGAGTTTGTTCATCATTCCTGCACTCATATGGTAAAGCAGGTGACAATGAATAGCCCACTCACCTAACTCATCAGCTGTGAGTAGAGTGGTTATCGTTTTCCCAGGTGGAACAATTACCGTATGTTTGTTTGGCATATTGCTTGGATCCTGACCATTCTCAAGCTGCATAAACATGCCATGTAAGTGCATTGGGTGAGCCATCATACTGTCATTGACAAATTTTAAGCGAATACGTTCACCATACTTCACCACTAGTGGGTCGGCTTCATTAAATTTTTTACCATTTATTGTCCAAATATAACGCTCCATGTTTCCACCAAGACGGATCTCTATTTCACGTTCAGCTGCACGAGTGTCTTTTTGAGGATCTAACGATTGCAAATCACTATATTGCAATGCTTTATTACCTTCAGGTGTTGAAGCATTTGCCCATCCAAATACGGTATTATCATTCTTGTCTGAAGCCGCCTTAACAGTAGCGCTATTCATCGGCATATCATGATCCATACCTTTCATAGAAGACATATCATGATCCATACCTTTCATAGAAGACATATCGTGATTCATGCCTTTCATAGAAGACATATCATGATTCATATCTTTCATTGAAGACATATCATGATCCATACCTTTCATAGAAGACATATCGTGATTCATGCCTTTCATAGAAGACATATCATGATCCATACCTTTCATAGAAGACATATCGTGATTCATATCTTTCATAGATGACATGTCATGGCTCATCCCCATATCTTCCATAGTTAATAAAGCACGAGGGCGAGATTTAGGCATCTCAATTTGTTTGACTGCTGGGCTGCTTTCTTCATGTAATGTTCCCACTGAAAAACCGGTACGATCAATAGATTCAGCTTCAATTTGGTAATGTGCTTGTTTTGGTTCCACAATGACATCATAGGTTTCAGCAGTACCAATACGGAACTCATCTACAGGAACGGGCTTTACAGGTTGACCATCAGCACTGACTACAGTCATTTTTAGGTTTGGAATGCGTACATCAAAGAATGACATAGCGGAAGCATTAATAAAACGAAGGCGAACTTTTTCACCAGCTTTGAAGTTACCGGTCCAGTTTTGCTGAGGTGTTTTGCCATTCATTAAAAATGTATAACCAGTCACATCGGACATATCTGTTTTCAACATCCGCATCTGATTCCACATAGAGCGGTCTTGCCAAGTTGCCTTTAATCCATCACGTTTAACTTGTTTTAATACATCGAATACTGTTTCGCGACGGTTCTGATAGTAATCTGCTTCTTTTTTAAGATTTTTCATAATTTGATCACTTGTTGAATTATGAAAATCAGAAAGCAAAACAACGTAATCTTTATCGGTTTTTTCAGCAGCTGTTAGTGGAGTTTTATCTTTAGGATAAATAACAAAAGCACCATATAAACCGTCTTGTTCTTGTCCTTTACTATGTGAATGATACCAATAAGTACCATTTTGGCGGACTTTAAACTTATATTCATAAGTTTTATTAGGGGCAATGCCATTAAATTTGTTAAATCCAGGTACACCATCCATAATTCCAGGTAATAATAAGCCATGCCAATGGATTGAAGAGTCCTGATTTTTTAACTTATTGTGAACACGGATAACGGCCTCATCACCTTCTTCAAATTCAAGAAGTGGTGCAACGAATTTACCATTAACGGTAATTCTCTTTAGCGGTTTTCCTGTGATATTTACAGTTTGTTCAGCGATTGTTAAATCATATTCTTTAACTGCCGCCATTACCCAAGTTGATGAAAATAAACCAACTCCAATTAAGAGTACATGACTTAACTTTTTTGACATTCTATCTCACCTTTAGAAAGGTCAAGATTGAAGTAATAAAGCAAATATTTAGTATAAACTTTAATACTTCTTTCTCGCTATTTATAAAATTATTTATTGCTACCAGGCATATTCATCTTTGAATGATCCATTTTAGAATGGTCCATATTCATCATAGAATGATCCATTTTTGACATGTCAGATGAGTTAGGAGACTGATGTTGACTATGATCTTGCTGAGTCTTGTCATCTTTTTCCATTTTACAAGGTTTTGTACAAGGTTTCTGTGCTTTTACCGTTTTAGTGGCACTTGAGGTTGATACATCTTTTGCCCAAGATTGAGTACCAGCAATTAAAGTTCCAGCACACATTAAAATTGTTAGACTACGACGCACTACAGTTTTCATAAGTTTCTCTAAAAGTTAATTTCTTGCTACTACAATAAAGTGAAGCACTGAACATCTAAGTGACTTGAAAATGACATTTTTGTAATCTATCTCGATCAGATGTTTTATAACGTTATTATAGTTTTAATGAATGACTTAGGATTCGGAAATGAGAATACTATTAGTTGAAGATGAACAAAAAACTGGTGATTATCTCAAGCAAGGTTTATCCGAAGCTGGCTATATTACGGACTGGGTTACAGATGGGTTAACGGGTAAACATCAAGCTCTTTCTGAAGAGTATGACTTAATTATTTTAGACGTGATGTTACCTGGACTAAATGGTTGGAATATTATCAATGATATTCGTAGCAGCGGTAAAACAATGCCCATTCTTTTTCTTACCGCCCGAGATCAAATCGAAGATCGAGTAAAAGGTTTAGAGTTAGGCGCTGATGATTATTTAGTAAAGCCTTTTGCTTTTGCAGAGCTTCTAGCTCGAATAAAAACGCTCCTTAGACGAGGGCAACAAAGAGAAGATAATAATATTATTAAGATTGCTGATTTAGAACTTGATTTGAGAAAACGTCGGGTAACACGAGCAGGTCAACGCATTGATCTGACGGCTAAAGAATTTGCGCTTATGGAGCTTTTTATGCGTAGAAGAGGTGAAATTCTACCAAGAGCACTTATTGCATCTCAAATTTGGGATATGAACTTTGATAGTGATACGAATGTCGTTGAAGTCGCTATTAAACGATTAAGAAGTAAAGTTGACAGTAACTTTACTCCCAAATTAATTCAGAATATTCGAGGAATGGGGTATGTACTAGAGGTAGAGGATGAATAATAATTTATTCAGAGCGATCAGTTTCCGGATCGGTATCATTTTCTCATTATCTACTATTTTCATTCTAATTATTATGGGTTTGTTCATAAATAAATTAGTAATGCATCATTTTGAAACTCAAGACCGTACCCAATTAGAAGGTAAAATCCAGCTTATTCAGAATCTTCTCCAACAGCATCCTAAAAATTCTCCAGAACTTAATCTTTATTTAAGAGATGCGTTAGTTGGACACCATGATCTTATGGTCCAAATAGAACGACCGACAGGTAAAGTTTTATTTAGTTCAGCATCCTCAATCATTAATACTCAAAATTTAATCAAGTCAGCAAATAATTCATGGATTAAATGGCAAGTTCAAAATAAGACCTATCGTGGCATGATCTACACTACAGGTATAAATAGAAATTCTGAAATACAATCTGTACGAATTATTGTTGGGATCGATACATCAGAACATCTACATTTTCTAAAAGATTTTAAGCGTCAACTTTTGTATATTGGTTTGGCTGGTACAATTTGTTTAATGTTTTTAGGTTGGTTTGCAACCTGGAGAGGTTTAAGACCAGTGCAAAAAATGGCTAAGGTCGCAGAAGGAATTTCTGCTCAACATCTTTCAGAACGTTTAGAAGTTGAGCATACACCAACCGAACTAAAATCATTGGCAATCGCCTTCAATGCTATGCTGGACAGACTAGAGTCAGCTTTAGAAAAACTTTCCGATTTTTCATCTGATTTAGCACATGAAATTAGAACACCGATTAATAATTTAATGACCCAAACTCAAGTATGTCTCGCCCGTAACCGAGATATTGGTACTTATCAAGAAATACTATTTTCTAATTTAGAAGAATTTGAACGTTTGGCTCGAATGGTGTCCGATATGCTTTTCTTGGCAAAAGCAGAACATGGCTTAAATTTACAGAACTTACAGAATATTGACCTCGTTAAAGAAGTTACCGCTTTATTTGATTTCTATGATGCGCTAGCTGCCGAAAAAAATATGACACTTCAACAAACAGGATCTGGCAATGTAAAAGGTGATCCTGCTATGTTACGTCGCGCACTCAGCAACCTATTGTCTAATGCAGTTAAATATGGAAACAAGAATTCTACAATACAGATAAAACTTCAACAGAATTTAGATAACACAATATTTTCAATTGAAAATGAAGGCCCTGAACTCTCTCCTGAACAACTATCCAGATTATTTGATCGTTTTTATCGAACAGATGCGTCTAGACAAAGAACAGAAGAAGGAACCGGCTTAGGGCTTGCCATAACAAAATCTATTCTTGATATGCTTGGGGCGACCATCCAGGCTGAATCCCTCAATGGTCGAATCATTTTTACCATTGTTTTTCAAAGTGAATCCATGCAAGGGGAATCATTTTAACTCATTTTTTGAACATCTTCCATTTACCCGAGTTGACCTTACATAAAGCTCAAACTGAGAGCCAGAGCTACGCCAGCACCTATCATGGCAATTGTGTAGCCAAATATGATAGCTCGGCCAAACTGTGCCCCCCTGTCATCCATGCAATTGTCGCTTTGCTTAACATGTTGCTCAGTGTGGCCAGCCCTAGCGCGACAGCAGCCACATTTGTTGTTAAGCCTTCAGTACTATGCAGGCGGGCAAGTGAGACTAAAATAGCATCTACGTCTGCTAGCCCAGAAATAGTCGATAATACGAAGATGCCGCTGGTGCCCAACCATTGTTTTGCTGCCGGGACCAAGACTGCCATGACAGCCAGGAAAGCAGCGAAGCTGAATGCTGTCCCAAGATCAAAAGGAGCCATTGCTTCTATTGTTCGATCGTTGTTTTCAGCGCTGGTAATTTGGCGTTGTCTCCACAATGCCATACCCAGCAGAAGGATTCCCGCAATCATCATTGCACCACCAAAAGTGCTTAGCAATGCTGGCTCAATGACGCCTATCAGCACAACCATACGAAAAAACATGATGCCACAGGCAGCCAATGTTCCAGAAATAGCAGCACTGACCATGACGGGGTGCTGGCGTGTATAGCGTGCCAGTGCGACAGTTGCAGCTGTAGAAGATGCCAAACCACCCAATAGACCTGTCCAGAATATGCCTCTTTCTGAACCGGTAAGCCGCATGGCAAAATGACCTGCCAGAGAGAGTCCGGCAATCAGGATCACTGCCCACCATAACTGGTAAGGATTTAATGCAGCAAAAGGTCCCAGACCCGTATTGGGTAAGTAGGGTAATATAACGACAGAAAGTACCAGCAACTGCAGGGATGCGGTTAATTCACGATGCTCTATCAAGCGTAGCCAACCGTGTAAGGTTGGCTTGAGATCCAAAAATACAGCGACGATTACAGCCGCGGTTAATGCTAAAGTAACATTACCATGGGATGCATATGCACCTAAAACTAATGTCAACAGCATCGCGATCGTCGTGGTAGCGCTTAGATTACCGGAAAGTTTTGCGGTACGCGCGTAGGACACTGTTAATAATAAGGAAAGCCCTAATACGGCCGCGACCAGCGGCCAAGGCCCGAAGTTTGGTTGTAAATGACCGAGCACTCCTCCGAGCAATCCTGTCAATGTGAAGGTACGTAGGCCTGCTACTCGGCTGCCCTCGGGCAATTCACGATCGTGCCATCCTCGTTCTAAACCAATGAGCAGGCCGATGGCAAGTGCTGCAATAAGACCTGGTACATCTGGTGGAAGAAAAGAACTCTCTATCATAACTTTTTATTTCGCAGGCGAAGGGCATTCGTGATGACTGAAGCTGAACTCAAACTCATAGCCAAGGCGGCAATCATCGGTGACAACAACCAACCGGTAAATGGATATAGTACGCCAGCCGCGATAGGGATACCCAAAGCATTGTAAAGGAAAGCAAACATGAGGTTCTGTTTCATGTTGCCGACAGTAGCTTCCGAAAGTGAACGGGCAACAGCAATCCCTCGTAAATCTCCCTTGACCAGCGTAACTTGGGCACTATTCATTGCAACATCAGTCCCGGTTCCCATAGCGATACCGACATCAGCTTTAGCCAAGGCTGGTGCATCATTGATGCCATCACCAGCCATAGCCACGATGCGACCTTCCTTCTGCAATTTGCTGACCAGTTCTAGTTTATCTGCGGGTTTGACTTCGCCATGTACCTCATCAATGCCTAGACGTGCTGCGACTGAACGGGCAGTGGTGAGACCATCTCCTGTTGCCATCACGATACGTAGACCCGCTTCCTTCAGGGTGGCAAGTGCTTCTGGGGTATTTTTTTTGATGGGATCGGATACTGCAAGCAGACCGGCCAATTCACCATTGATGGCTAGATGCATCACACTTGCACCTTCCGAACGCAGCTCTTCGGCTTGCGGAATCAGAGATTGTACCGAGATACCCAATTGCTCCATCAGTGCTGTGTTGCCCAAAGCTAACTGACGATCGCCCACTTGACCTCGAACACCAATCCCTGAGCCCGATTCAAAATTATCTGGTGTTTCAAGAGACAGGCCACGTTCGTGTGCTGCGTTTACAATCGCTTCGGCTAGCGGGTGTTCACTGCCTTGATCAAGACTGGCGGCTAAACGTAATACTTCAGATTCGTCAAAATCTGATGCGGCAACTACACGATCGAATACAGGGCGTCCTTCAGTTAACGTACCTGTTTTATCGATGATTAGTGTGTCAATCTTGCGTAGATTCTCAATGGCTGCTGCATCACGAAACAGCACACCATGAGTAGCACCTTGACCCGTCGCAACCATGATAGACATTGGAGTTGCCAAGCCTAGTGCACAAGGACAGGCAATAATGAGTACTGCCACAGCATTGATTAATGCATAAACCCAGCTCGACTCTTCTGGGCCGAACAATCCCCATCCAAAGAAGGTAAGCAAGGCAATGGTCACTACAGCCATGACGAACCAACCTGCTACCTGATCAGCCATACGTTGCATTGGTGCTCTCGATCGTTGAGCTTGCGCCACCATCTGTACGATCTGGGATAACATGGTACTTGAACCAATTTTCTCTGAACGCATGATCAATGAACCATTGGTATTCAGGGTAGCTCCAATGACTTTATCGCCGATACGTTTAGTGATAGGTAAAGGTTCACCTGTCAGCATCGATTCATCCACTGAACTACTTCCTTCAGTGATTACACCATCCACAGGCACTTTTTCACCTGGGCGAATTCTGAGTAAATCTCCTACATGGACATGCGTTAGAGGAACATCTTCTTCAGTTCCATCAGGCAAGATTCGGCGAGCTGTTTTAGGAGCGAGCCCAAGGAGTGACTTAATTGCAGCAGAAGTTTGCGAACGTGCTTTTAACTCCAATATTTGTCCCAGTAGGGTCAATGAAATGATGACCGCTGAAGCTTCAAAGTAAACAGCGACACGACCCATGGAAATAAATGAGTCTGGGAAGATTTGCGGTGCAATGGTTGCGACCACACTATAAATAAATGCAGCTCCAGTGCCCAAACCAATCAGCGTCCACATGTTCGGGCTGCGATTCACAACCGATTGCCAACCCCGGGAAAAAAATGGCCAACCTGCCCAAAGTACAATTGGGAGTGACAACACCAGTTCAATCCAGCTCTGAACAGCCATATTGAACAGGTTCATTTGATGACCAAACATCGCCAAAAAAGTCACGATGATGGTCAATGGCAGTGTCCACCAGAAGCGTCGGCGGAAATCACGTAACTCCGGATCCTCATCTTCCTCTAATTCAGGAATGAGTGGCTCCAGTGTCATTCCGCATTTAGGACAGTTTCCAGGATGATCTTGCCTGATTTCTGGATGCATTGGGCATGTATAGATGGTCGTACCTGTTGTGCTTGCCGCATTAACGTGTTGAACAGTCTGATGATGCTGTGTATGTGCATCGGCAGTCGTCGTTGCGGGTTTAGCGATATATTGCACCGGGCTGCTATGAAACTTTGATTGACATTTATCACTGCAAAAAAAGTAAGTTTTCCCCTTAAATTCCTCATGGTATTTCGATTCTTCAGTGACGGTCATACCACAGACTGGGTCTTTCAGTACGTCTGTTGTAGCCTGTGCCATATGGTCCTGGTTATGATTTTTTTGATCTGACATAAATAATTCTCTTATGGAAAAGTGGTTTTATGGCCGAATTTTGGAATAAATCTCGGAGTCTGTTGAGCATAGCTGTCATAGACAGCGCCAAACTGTTTACTCATTTCAGCCTCTTCCTTAATTGCCAAGCGGCTGTACATTAAGAGTAGGATTGGAAACATAATCAGTGTCAGTAAAGTTGGCCATTGCAATAAAAAACCCAGCAAGATCATCACAAAAGCCACGTATTGTGGGTGACGTATACGTGCATAAGGGCCTGTGATCGCTAAAGAATGCTGACGTTGCGCGTTGTACAGCACGTGCCATGACGTTGATAACAGGTAAAATCCATAGCCCAAGAAAACGTAACTGGCGATATGCAAAATGCCAAAATGTGGATCACCTTTTTCACCTAATAGCGTTGACCACAAGTGACCTGCATTATGAGAAAGTAAGTCAAGTTGAGGGAAGCGAGTTTGAAGCCAACCAGATAACAGGTAAATGGTTAAAGGAAAACCATACATTTCGACAAATAGAGCAATGATAAAAGCCGAAAAGGCCCCAAATGTACGCCAATCGCGCGCAGTGGAAGGTCTAAAAAAACTGAAAGCGAACATGATAAAAACTGCTGAGTTAATGATAACCAGCGTCCATAAACCATAAGCCGATTCCGCATGATTCATGATGGATCTCCTGATAAGAGCTATTTTTTGTTATCAGATATATCGGATTTTTTTGCTGCGAGTGGTTATGCCCATGACCACCATGCATAAAAATATGCATCAGTGGACACGCTAAAAGGAATAAATAAGGCAAAGCACCGATAACGTGGGCTAAATGTTCCGTTAATAGAAAATAAGCTGCGATACCACCCAGCACGATTAGACCAATGGCATAACGTGTAGACCAGAAGTTAGGTACTGAATTATTTTCTTGGTGTTGGTGATTCATGGTGCTTTCCCCTAATTCATGGGTAACTATTTAGTTGCTGACGGAGGCATACAGTCCATCATCATCTGCATCATGGATTGCATCATGTCCATACGTTTTTCCATCATCTGCTGACGGTCAGCCATATTTGCATTCATGCTTTGGCTGCCCATCTGTTTCATCATACTCATACCTCCTTGCATGAGTTTCATGTGCTCAGCCATAAGTTTCTGACGTTCTTGTGGGGTTTTTGCAGCCATCATCTTCTCATGCATGGCTTGCATCGCCTTCATGTGTTGATCCATTGCAGCCATTTTATCTGTAGCAGTGGTGCTGGTAACTGTTTGCTTAATTGTTACTGCAGATGGTGCTGTTTTTTCAGGGTGGTGATCTTTGTGTTCATCGGATTGCTGTGCAAATGTATTCAATGACGCGGCTGCGATACATAAGCCCAAAAAAATGTTTTTGAATTTCATCATAATTTTTTCCTTTAAATAATTTGGAAGTAAAAGCTATGTTTTAGTACTGAACAGAGTCTAGGAATTTGACTACTAAACTGATGAAATTTTTGTTTATTCTCTGTCTCTCTTAAAAATTTTAGCACTATTAATTAATTATTTTTAAAAATGACAAAAATGTAATTTTGAGATCTTCTCGAAATATATAGTCTATGCTGAGATGACAAAAATTTTATTTAATATTAATCTTTTAAAACTATTAAAGTTGTTATGATTTTATGTGCTTAAAAAAATAAAAATGAAATGATTAGATGACTCCAAGGCTAGTTAGAGACACATTCTTAATGTAATTTACACTGTTATTCCTTTAAAGAAAAAATACAGTTGATCAAAAGAGTTTTTTATAGAAAAAAGGGTGGATAATTTAATTATTAAACTTATTGGTATATTTATTAGATAGAAGGTAAAGAAGATTATTTTTAATATTAGGGTTTATAATCCAAATTTCAGAGTAAGGAATCTACTACTTATATAATAGAGATTCCATCTCCAAAACAGTACTACTGTATGAATGAGTTGTATTCAATGCAGGGAAGAATGTAGATCCTTAATACTAACGGAAAATTATTTTACTGAATTTTCATGTAAAGACTCATTTAATTGATCAATCACTGTCGTCCATTCACCATCAGAGTGTAGTTTTTCTTCTAAAAAATGACGTTGAGCATCAGTCCAAAAAATTGCTTGTGTTAAAAAAACATCTCCAGCTAGCTGATGGCTCTCTATGAATTTTGCAATTGCTTCTTCAGTAGAAGCTAAACCAAGCTGTTCAAATAATTTGGTCATTCTTGGACGTGTTTGAGTCATGTGCTTAGCCCACAAATTTATATTAGATCAAATTAAACATAACATGTTTATATTTAAACTAAAATATAAAAAATTAAATAGCTACTATTTTCTTAGACAAAATGATTACTACATTTCATAAATCAACCACCTACATAATTTGTTTGTTAAATGATCATTATTTTTCAATAAGATTATTTTAATAGTTAAAGATTTTAAATTTTAAAAATGACAAAAATGTAATTTTGAAGTCATCGCTCTGTTTCTGTCTCTCACTAATAATTGAAATATAAGAGGAGATGATGTGGTCTCATTAAATATAGATTTTATAAAGTCATCTCTAATGAACTAACGAATCAAGAGGAAACGTAAATGAAATTATTTCAAAATAAAATGACTGCTCTACGTAATGTTGTAGTAGCTGCAACGATGATTGTGGCTACTACAACTACGTTCGCTCATGTGAGTTTAGTGAGTGCGATTCCTGCGGAAAATGCATCTATCCTTAGTCAACCAAAGAACTTGACCCTTAACTTTGGTGCAGAGGTTATGTTGATGAATATTAAGTTACTGGATGCTCAGCGAAGAGATGTTCCTTTAAAATATGAAGTTACTCATGACTTAAAGAAATCCTTTGATGTCGCTCTTCCGAAACTGAAAAAAGGTAAATATACCGTTGTCTGGACAACAATGGGGAAAGATGGTCACAACATGAATGGTGAATATAGTTTCACTATCAAATCAACTAAATAAGAATTGATTACCTTTCAACATGTCAGTGAGGTGCTGGCATGTTGTTCTAGAATGGACAAAAATAATGATTTCTGAATATTGGATGTGGGCCACTTGGTTAACTAAGGTTATTTTATATTTAAGTGTAGCTTTTGTCGTTGGTGGAGCCTTTTGCTATTTTTTACTTAGACAATATCTTGAACTAAAAGAATCGATTCTTAAATATATTACAATTGGCGCTGGATTAGGCCTAATTTCCAGTACCTTGGGATTTTTTATTCTGATTGGTAGTTTTGCCAATACTGGTATTACAGGGATGGTGGACCCCACGTATATTAATATATTGGTTAATACTCCGACGGGGTATATATACGTTCTTCGTTCTATTAGTTTTGCTCTTTTACTTCTTCTCATGGTGGTTAAAGTTAACAGGAACAAAGGTCAGTTTTCTATAATTGAAAGTTCAATATTTTGTGTTTTACTTCTCCCGATTATTTTTAGTTTTTCCCAGCTCGGACATGTCGCTAATTTAACCTTACTTGCTCAAATTTTATTATCAATCCATATTCTAGTTATGTCGTTATGGATGGGGTCTTTATATCCGTTATGGAAAACCAGCCGGGAAATAAGTGGTTTACCTTTAAAAGATCGCATGCATGTATTTGGACGTATTGCTGCTTTCATTGTTGGGATATTAATCGCCTGTGGCGCTAGTGTAGCTCTTCTTTTAATTAAAGATTTTAATACCTTAATCAATACTGCATATGGCTATGGTTTCATGGTTAAAATGTTTTTTGTTATAGGTATTCTACTTTTAGCTGCCTTCAACAAATGGTATTTCACCCCGCGTCTTCAACATCCTAAATTCGCTAAACACCTTAGTCATGCCATTTTATTTGAGATGTTATTAGGTCTATCAATTCTATTAACAACAGGCTATATAACCACTGTCGTGGGTATTGAATAAGAGAATTTCAAAATAAGGGAATTGAGGAAATTTAACATTACTGCATTTATCTTTTGTAGCTGAGCAATAAAGTTTCTACTGGACTGCCAACTTACGACAATCAGAACAGTAAAATCGCATCATGAGGCATTATACATAAAGGTAGTCACCGGTTTTTAGCTTATCTTCAACCCATAACGGTCTCATCTATTCAGTTCACTACCATTGATTGAAATAACTAATCTTATAAATTTCAGAGTGATCGTAGATGACAAAAATGTCATTTTAAAGTCACATTAATGTTGGTTAAGTACTTTTACTGTAGTCATTAGAACACTCTTCTTTGGAATACTCTGAAGAAAACTGTAAGGTTGTAAACAGACCAAGTTACAGCGAGTAACTGATTCAGAAAAAGGCTGGTTGTATGGTGAAAGTTTAGAGTTACTGTTCTAATGTTTTAAACAAATGTTTTGTTAAAAAGGAGCAACATATGAAATTTCACATCGCTAATATGACTTGTGGTGGTTGTGCACGCGGCATTACTACCGCAATTAAAGAGCTCGACTCGAATGCCTCACTCGATATTGATTTACAAAACCGTATTGTTGAAATCAACACAACGGTGAGTCAGGATCAAGTCATTGCCACTCTCAGTGAGCGTGGATTTACAGCTGATCCTGCTTAATCTCTGTTAGAGTAACAGTGGGAATTCCTTACCACTTTTACTCTCTCTTATTTTCCTCATCGTACAGATAAAACCTGTACTTGCTTGAAATAAAAGTAATCCCTGAATTCCCCCTAATCTTGGTTCGAGCTGATCTTCGCATATAGAACTCAGCATATCTAAATGATAGAGATCGTATATGAGTACCGAAATGACTGATACGCCACACTACAGTGAAACATTAGAGATTGAGGGGATGACATGTGCTTCTTGTGTAGGCCGTGTGGAAAAAGCTTTAAAATCTGTTGAGGGTGTTGAATCGGCTCATGTAAATCTGGCTACCGAAAAAGCAGTCATTTATGCGCATCAACCACTTGATCGCGCTACTTTAATTAAAGCCGTAGAAAAAGCAGGCTACGAAGTGGAAGCGCTGCAACCAATAGAGCTTACGATTGAGGGTATGTCATGTGCTTCTTGTGTAGGTCGAGTAGAAAAAGCCTTAAAATCTGTTGAGGGTGTGGAATCAGCACATGTAAATCTGGCTACTGAAAAAGCGACTATTCAGGCAAGCTCATCTGTCACTCGTGACTCGTTAATTCAGGCTGTCACCAAAGCAGGGTTTGAAGCAAAGTCAGTTCATCAAACTACGGAAAGCTTTCAAGATAAAAAGAATATTGAATTAGAAAAACTTAAAAAAGATTTAATTTTGTCAGTCTTATTGACTCTACCCGTTTTTATTTTAGAAATGGGATCACACCTGATTCCCGCCTTTCATACGTTTATGATGGATAACATTGGCCAACAAAATAGCTGGTTAATGCAATTTTTCTTGACCACAGTAGCATTAATTTTTCCAGGCCGACGCTTCTTCAAAAAGGGCATCCCAAGTTTATTCCGCTTAGCACCAGACATGAATTCCTTGGTGGCTGTAGGAACATTGGCTGCTTATCTTTATTCAGTGGTTGCTACTTTCTTTCCAAGTGTCCTGCCACAAGGCACGGTCAATGTTTATTATGAAGCTGCAGCGGTTATTATCACTTTAATTCTATTAGGTAGATTTTTTGAAGCCAAGGCAAAAGGCCGAACGTCTTTAGCAATTCAACATCTAGTTGGAATGCAGCCTAAAGTTGCCAGAATACAGCTCAATAATCAGGTGATAGAAGTTCCGATTGCCGAAGTTCAAACAGGAACGATTGTAGAGATTAGACCAGGCGAGCGTATCCCTGTCGATGGTGAAGTTATTCACGGCCAAAGTTTTATTGATGAATCCATGATTACTGGCGAGCCTATGCCCGTTGAAAAAACGATAGGCTCTACTGTGGTAGGAGGAACAATTAACCAAAGTGGCAGCTTAAATATCAAAGCCACCTCTGTTGGTAGTTCATCAGTGCTTTCTCAAATCATCCGAATGGTTGAACAGGCACAGGGTTCCAAGCTGCCTATTCAGGCATTGGTTGATAAAATTACCATGTGGTTTGTACCTGTAGTAATGGGTCTCTCTCTTTTAACTTTTCTTACGTGGTTTATCTTCGGCCCTGAACCAGCCCTAACTTTTAGTTTAGTGAACGCGGTTGCTGTACTCATTATTGCATGTCCTTGTGCGATGGGACTTGCAACGCCTACATCAATCATGGTGGGAACTGGGCGGGGTGCTGAAATGGGGGTTTTATTTCGTAAAGGTGAAGCTTTACAGCTGCTCAAAGAAACTAAAGTGGTTGCAGTTGATAAAACAGGGACTCTGACTGAAGGGAAACCAATTTTAACCGATCTGCATGTCTTAGAAGGTTTTGAATACAATACCGTACTTTCACTGATGGCAGCCGTTGAATCAAAGTCTGAGCACCCTATTGCTCGAGCAATTGTACAAGCCGCTATAGATAAGGAATTAATCCTGTCTCCTGTTGCTGATTTTAAATCAGTGACCGGCTACGGAATAGAAGCGAAGGTTTCTGAGCATTTGGTTCATATTGGTGCAGATCGATATATGGAAAAACTAGGTTTGAATCCTACTGTTTTTTCTCAATTTTCGGATCGTTTGGGAGAAGAAGGAAAAACCCCTCTCTATGTTGCGATTGACCAGAAACTTGCTGCCATTATTGCTGTAGCAGATCCAATTAAAGAATCAACATTTGCTGCAATTGAAGCGTTACATCAGTTAGGTTTAAAGGTTGCCATGATTACAGGTGATAACCGTCATACAGCTCAAGCGATTGCAAAAAAACTAGGTATTGATGAGGTTATTGCAGAAGTCTTACCAGAAGGTAAAATAGAGGCCGTTAAAAAATTAAAAAATCAATATGGTAAACTCGCATATGTTGGAGATGGCATTAATGATGCCCCTGCACTTGCAGAAGCAGATATTGGTTTAGCAATAGGTACAGGTACAGACGTAGCTATTGAAGCTGCTGATGTGGTTTTGATGTCTGGCAACCTGAAAGGAGTGCCAAATGCTATCGCTTTAAGCAAAGCGACTATAACCAATATTCGTGAAAATTTATTTTGGGCATTTGTTTACAATGCAGCTCTGATTCCTATTGCAGCAGGTGTACTTTATCCGCAATTTGGACTGCTACTTTCTCCTGTATTTGCTGCTGGTGCAATGGCTCTCTCGTCAATATTTGTACTAGGAAATGCTTTACGATTAAAACGTTTTAAAGCCCCCCTTGCAATTATTTAACCATTTTTTATATACATTGGCTTTGTTGCACAAAG
>NZ_MODX01000004.1:0-139123 GCF_001866125.1 Acinetobacter sp. LCT-H3
AATTGTGGGACAGCAATGGCCAAGGCTCCCTCATTTCAATCATGTTCACTTCAATCAGCAGTTAATCCTGCGCATCAATACTTTGACCATTCATATGCAGACTGTCATCACCCATCAGGTACAGATAAGCCGGCATAATCGATTCCGGGGTTGGCAAGGTTAGTGGATCTTCATCCGGATAGGCTTTAGAACGCATCGCAGTCCGGGTTGCACCCGGATTAATGCAGTTAAAACGCACATGTGGATGTACATTTTCTTTGGCAAACAGCTGGCTTACCGCTTCAATAGCAACCTTGGAAACTGAATAAGCTCCCCAGCGTTCACGCACCTGACGGCCTACACCTGAACTGGTAAAGACCACAGAAGCATGCTCAGATTTTTCGAGCAGAGGAAGCAGGGCCTGAGTCAGCACAAAGGGTGCACGCAGGTTGACAGCCATTACATCGTCCCAGACGCCGGGGCTATAGTTTGCCAGTTCAATCCGTTCACCGAGCATGCCTGCATTATGCAGAATTCCGTCCAGACGACCAAACTGTTTACTCAGTGTTTCGAACAGGAGCTCGTAATCACGCTCAGAAGCACTGGAAAGCTGTAAAGGCAGAATTGCCGGGCGTGGTGCACCCAAACCTTCAATTTCATCGTAGATAACTTCAAGCTTGTTCAGGGTGCGACCATGCAGCACTACCGTCGCGCCATGCAGGGCATAGCTGATCGCTGCTGCACGTCCAATGCCATCGCCGGCACCTGTGATCAGGATAATACGATCCTTTAACAGGTCTGAGCGAGGTTGATATTCTGAATACTTCATGAACGACCTCCTTATTTCTTGCTTATTGTTGTGAAGTTTAATGTTCTGACCGGAACCTGAGTTTTAGCCGAGTACTGGCTTTAAAACCAGATCCTGAATTCGTTGATGTAATTCTTCTACACTATGCACGATACAATCGGCCTGCCAGGCGTTTAAATTATCTTTATGTTCTAAAGGCAGATAACCATAGGCTGCCAGAATAGTATACATATTGGCTGCACGTCCGGCATCGATATCACGTGGATGATCGCCGACATAGATACAGTCTTCAGCCGCCAGGTCAATCTGTTTTGCTGCCAGATACATTGGCTCCGGATCCGGTTTGGTACGGCCCACATCTTCCGGGCAGACCAGTACCGAACAGCGCTCTGAGAGATTCAATGCCGCAAGCAGCGATTCACTTAACCAGCGTGGTTTATTGGTGACAATACCCCAAGGAATACTGCGTGCTTCCAAAGCTTCCAGCAGTGGATACATGCCGTCAAACAGGTCAGTATCTACTGCAATATCGGCACCATACAGGTCTAAGAAACGCTGACGATGCGCCAGCAGGAGTGGATCTTCCAGCTCGAGTTCCGGATAGACCAGCTTGACCATGGCACGAGCACCTTCTGAAACCTGAGTGCGGATCAACTCTGGTGCTACTACTTCACGGCCTTCTTCGCGGCACATATCCTGAATAATGCGGACAAAGTCGGCAGCAGTGTCAATTAAGGTACCATCGAGGTCAAAGAGAACTGCTTTCATTCAGCAGCTCCATTCGCCTGTTCTTTTGCCGTATAGACCATATAGTTAACATCTACATTTGGCGCTAACCAGTAACGTTTAGTCAGCGGGTTATAGTGCAGACCCGTCATATCTTTTAGTTTCAGACCTGCGTTGCGGATGTCATGCGCCAGTTCAGATGGCTTGATAAATTTGCTGTAGTCATGCGTACCACGTGCCAGCATACGCAGCACATATTCTGCACCAATAATGGCAAACAGATAGGACTTCGGATTACGGTTAATGGTCGAGAAGAACACATGCCCGCCTGGTTTTACCAGCTTATGGCAAGCCTGAATGATCGATGCCGGATCTGGAACATGCTCCAGCATTTCCATGCAGGTCACCACATCGTATTGTCCTGCTTGTTCCTCGGCGAGTTGCTCAACAGGAACCTGACGGTATTGAATATTGCTGACACCTTCCTGTTCCGCATGTAGACGTGCCACATTCAGGGGTGCTTCACCCATATCGATACCAAGCACATCAGCCCCACGGCGTGCCATGCTTTCGGCCAGAATGCCACCGCCACAGCCCACATCCAGAACTTTTTTGCCGCTCAAGCCGCCAGCATGTTCGTCAATCCAGTTCAGACGTAGTGGATTAATCATGTGCAAAGGGCGGAACTCGGAATGCTGATCCCACCATATGGCTGCGAAAGCTTCAAATTTGGCAATTTCTTGTGGATCAACATTCAATTGCGACATCGGTGTCACCTCAATCAAGTCGTTATATTTTAAAAAAGTTCAATGTTGATTAGTGTAGCGCTTCCTGCAAAAAAAGCGATAAAAGCCTTAAAAAAGTTCACAGAATAAAAACGAAAGCCGCATATTTGATTTATAGTATCTGCATAAGCTAATCATAAAGATTTTGAGGATCATAATTCCAATGAAAAAATTTATTTTAGGCACTGTTGCTGCATCTGTTTTAGCATTTTCTGGTAGTGCGATGGCCAACTTTGTAGCAGGCCAAGACTATCAAGTGCTGGCTAAGCCAGTCAAAGTTGAAAAGCCAGGAAAAATCGAAGTACGTGAATTCTTCTGGTATGGCTGTGGTCACTGCTACACACTTGAACCGCATATGCAGACCTGGTTGAAACAACTGCCTAAAGATATTCGTTTTGTCCGTACTCCAGCTGCGATGAACCCACTATGGGAACAGGCAGCACGTGCCTATTATGTGTCTGAAGCCCTGGGTGTTCGTCAAAAAGCGCACTTGCAGTTGTTCCATGATATCCATGCGAAGCAAAAACCAATTTTAGAACAAGCACAACTCGCCAAGTTCTATACCCGTTATGGTATTTCAGAAGCGAAATTTTACAGTACGTATAAATCATTCCCGATTTCTTCAAAAATCGCCCAGGCGAAAAATCTGGCCGCATCTTATCAGTTAACGGGTGTACCAGCCGTGACCGTGAATGGTAAGTATGTCGTTCAGGGTGATGATGCCAAAGTAATTCAGGTGGTAAATTTCTTGGTAGAAAAAGAGCGTAAGGCAAAATAATTTCTGCCTGATCTTAAAAAACCTGCACCTTGCTGCAGGTTTTTTATTGTTGAAAATATCTATTCTAGCTGCCTGAAGGCTGTTTATGCATGAATGCCTTGAAATAGCAGTTTCATCTGAATAACCGTCTGAGCTTTAAATTCTGCCGCGCGACTTTGTTGAAGATTGACATCTGACAGACCTTGAATACTCAGCCAACCCATCGCCCAATTCAAGGATAAATCCACGAGCATCTGGACCAGCAGCTTCAAGTGTTGAGGCGATTTGATTCCCTGAGCGGAATAAAGATTTCCCAGCTCATCGACCAGATCAGCAACCAAAAATTGCAGTTCTCGCTCAATACTGGTCCGCAAAAAGTCTGATCCGCCCCAACGTTCTGTACTAAAAAATAGCCATGGCTCAGGATGTTCTTCAACAGCCTGAAGGAAAAGATCAATTGAGGTTTCAGTGTCTGAATGTACTTGATACAAGTAAGCTTCTACCAGCCGATTTAAGACACCTTTTAAATTAATGGCGACTTGGTCGAGCAGTTCCAGACCCAATTGCTGCATGTCCTTAAAATGCCGGTAGAACGCCGTCGGCACCAGTCCAACTTCACGGGACAGTTCACGCAGGCTGATATTGCTAAATGCACGACCACGGCTACTCAGTACCAGTGCGGCATCTAGTATTGCCTGATGACTTTGCTGTTTGCGTTCTGCACGTAAAGACATAAAAATCTTCTCGATATTTCCCTTTAAGTTTAACAAAAAATCGGCAATCACGCAGCGCCATTCAGATGGCCTGATTTTGTATTTTGATCGAACAAGACTGAATTGATTTTGTAAATCATGCCAAGGGCCGGGCAATCTTGGCAGAGGCTTCTGCTATACTGAGCCGCAATTATTTTTCAGTCAAAGCAGGACTTATTTATGCGTATCGACCAGCGAGCATTAGATCAATTACGTGACATCAAAATTACCCGCAATTACACACGTTATGCGGAAGGTTCAGTATTGGTTGAATTTGGTCATACTAAAGTGCTTTGTACTGCCAGCATTGACAACTCGGTTCCCCGTTTCCTGAAAGGTCAGGGCCAAGGCTGGGTAACCGCAGAATATGGCATGCTGCCACGTTCAACACATACCCGTAGCGACCGTGAAGCGGCACGTGGCAAACAGAGTGGCCGTACTCAGGAAATCCAGCGTCTGATCGGCCGTAGCCTGCGCGCTATGGTGGACCTGAAAAAACTCGGTGAAAATACGATTACTATCGACTGTGATGTGATCCAGGCAGATGGCGGGACACGTACAGCCTCTATTACCGGTGCTGCGGTAGCATTGATTGATGCGATGAATGTGTTGCTTGAGAAGAAAAAAATCAAGCAAGATCCACTTAAAGGTCTGGTTGCTGCAATTTCTGTGGGTATCTTCAAAGATGAAGTATTACTGGATCTTTGCTATGAAGAAGATTCTAACTGCCAGACTGACCTGAATGTCGTGATGACTCAAGCTGGTGAATTTATTGAAATTCAAGGCACTGCAGAAGACAAGCCATTTACCCGTAGCCAATGCAATGACATGCTGGAAATGGCTGAGAAGGGCATCCAAGAGCTGATCAAGAAACAGCAAGAAGCTTTAGGCTGGTAATTTATCTTCTAGTGAAAAACGCATCTTCGGATGCGTTTTTTTATGGGTATTCTTAGGCTTCAACATTGCCTCACAAAAATTGAACAGGACCTATCTACTGTATCGCTATGTTTCGAGAGATGATTTTCAATCTACTTAACTATAGAGGGTCAACGTATGAAAATATTATTCATGGCACTTTCAGTCTGTACCGTTCTTGGTCTGACTGCCTGTGATAATAATTCCCGTGATGCAGATCGGGATGGTGCTTCTGCACCAGCAGGACAAAATACCAATTAGTCATCATACCCCAGTGTCACTTCATTCATCTTTATTATTTTTTTGTGCAAAAACTGCGCAAAAAAATCGAAAAATAAAAAAAAAGGGTGCTTCGCACCCTTCTTCTATCACGTATTCAGCAAGATCTAGGCATTAAAACGCATGGATAAATCAATTGCTTTCACATCTTTAGTCAGAACGCCCATCGAAATATAATCTACACCTGTACTAGCCACTTCACGTAAATTCTCAATCGTAATATTGCCCGAAGCTTCCAGTTTGCAACGACCTGCTACATGCTTCACCGCATCAACCATTTGCTGCTGGTTAAAATTATCCAGCATTACAATATCTGCCTTGGCTTCAAGTGCCTGATTTAACTCATCCCAGGTTTCTACTTCGACTTCTACCGGTTTACCTGGTGCTATCTGATGTGCCTTGGCAATGGCCTGTTCAATCCCACCGGCTGCCATAATGTGATTTTCTTTAATTAAAAAGGCATCGAACAGCCCCAGACGATGATTCTGACCACCCCCAATCGCTACGGCATATTTCTGTGCAATACGCAGGCCGGGAATGGTTTTACGGGTGTCTAACAGTTTGGTATTTAAACCTTCTAATTGTTTGACATAGCTTGCTGTTTTGGTCGCGACTGCAGACAGGGTTTGGACAAAATTCAATGCCGGACGTTCTACCGTGAGCAGGCTACGCGCAGAACCTGCCAGTTTCAGGAAGGCTTCATTTGCTCCGACACGGTCACCGTCATTCTTCAGCCAAATCACTTCAATTTTTGGATCGTAGGCTTGAATCAGAGCATTCACCCAAGGTTGCCCAGCCAGCACCATATTCTCACGACTGATAATGGTGGCAGTCGCCTGTTCATCTTCAGGTGTCAGCAGGGCAGTGATGTCACCATCACCAATGTCTTCAGCCAGCGCCTGTTGAATATTGATCTGAATCGACTGTTCTAGCAAAGCTTGAGATATGCTCATGAGTATTTCCGTATCTTTTGTAAGCCGTGAAAATTGCGCGTTATATTAGCACTGTTACATAAAAATGAGCGATTTTTCGTACAGTCATCACAGCTGAATTGAGATTTGGATACGAAAGTTTTAGCATTAAGCCAGCTGCATTGCGCAGCAGTCATTTTGATTGGGGATAGGAAAGTTTTTATGCAACAAGCACCTGCATTTCATGTGAAGGATGGACAACTCATCGGTGCACGCCAGATTCCCTCACCCAATTTTAACCAGCGTCCGGAAAATACCGAGATTCAACTGATCGTGGTGCATAACATCAGCCTGCCGCCCTCGCAATTTGGCGGTGGTTATATTGAGCAGTTTTTCCAGAATCAGCTGGATTGGTCAGTACATCCTTATTTTCAGACCATTCAGGGCATGCAAGTGTCCACCCATCTGTTGATTCTGCGTAGCGGGGAAGTGCTGCAGTTTGTCAATTTTAATGACCGGGCCTGGCATGCGGGTCGTTCGACCTATCTCGCTAAGAAAGAATGCAATGATTATTCTATCGGGATTGAGCTTGAAGGCAGCGATGACCTTCCCTTTGAACAGGCACAGTACGATGCACTGGTACAGGTGACTGCCTGTCTGCAAGCCCATTATCCAAAAATCCAGCAACATATTGCCGGACATTCTGATATTGCCCCGGGACGTAAAACTGATCCAGGCCTACATTTCAACTGGGTCGCATTCCGTAAACAATTGCATCATTATAAAAATACATCAATACCTGAATAGGAATGTGATAAAGCAATGAACTTCTGCCAGAAGTTTCATTACAATAGGCAAAATTTAAACATTAGGTGAACAGTATGGCGCTGTGGCGTTCGACCGTCATTGTCAGTGCGATGACCATGTTGTCACGGGTACTGGGTCTGGTCCGGGATATTGTACTGCTCAATGTCTTTGGTGCAGGCAAGGACTTCGATACCTTCGTGGTCGCATTCCGTATTCCCAATTTCTTCCGGCGTCTGTTTGCGGAAGGAGCTTTTTCACAGGCTTTTATTCCGGTATTGACCGAATATAAAACCACACGGACGCATGCCGAGGTACAGATCCTGATTAGTAGGGTATTTGGCTGTCTGTCTACCGTCATGAGCCTACTGACCTTCGTGGCCATGGTGGCTGCACCCGCCATTATTTATGTCTATGCACCGGGCTTCCATGCAGATCCAGAGAAGTTCGCATTGGCATCGGACATGTTCCGCCTGACCATTCCTTATCTGTTGTTCATGTCACTGACGGCTTTTGCCAGCAGTATCCTGAACAGCTACGGTTCATTCACTACACCCGCTTTTGCACCGGTGCTTTTGAATGTGGCAATGATTGCCGGCGCCTTGTGGCTTACCCCGTATATGGCCGAACCGATCATGGCATTGGGCTGGGCAGTATTGATTGCGGGTGCTTTGCAACTGGCGATTCAGATTCCGGAACTGTGGCGCAAGAAACTGCTGATTCCACCCAAAATCGACTTCAAGCATGAAGGCGTAGACCGCATCATGAAACTGATGCTGCCAGCGCTGTTTGGTGTTTCGGTGACGCAGATCAACCTGCTGCTAAATACCATCTGGGCATCCTTTATGCAGGATGGTTCGGTATCCTGGCTTTACAGTGCTGAACGTATGACGGAGTTGCCATTGGGCTTGATTGGCGTGGCAATTGGTACCGTGATTCTGCCATCTTTGTCGGCACGTCATGCCGAACAGGATCAGGTGAAATTCCGCAGTATGATCGACTGGGCGGCGAAAGTGATTGTAATGGTCGGCCTACCGGCCAGTATTGCATTGTTCATGCTTTCTACGCCGATCATTCAGGCGCTGTTCCAGCGTGGTCAGTTTGATCTGGAAGATACCCAGATGACAGCAATGGCGCTCCAGTGTATGAGTGCTGGCGTGATTTCATTCATGTTGATTAAAGTTTTTGCACCAGGTTTCTATGCCCAGCAAGATACCAGAACACCGGTACGTGTCGGTTTAATTGCAGTAGCGGCTAACGCGATTCTGAATGTTGTGTTTATTGGATTCTTCAAGCTGATTGACTGGCATGCAGAACACATGGCATTGGCTTTAGCTTCTTCAGGTTCAGCTTTGGTCAATGCCGGAATGCTATATTTCTATCTGCACAAGCGTGATATTTTCCGCTTTGGTGGCCACTGGAAAAAGCTCATGTTGCAGTTTGGTTTTGCCAACTGTGCCATGATCGCTGCGCTGGCATATGCATTGACTTGGTATAATGGTGAGGTATCGCAATGGATCCGTGTGACTGAAGTCATCGGGCTGTGTATTGTCGGAGTCACAGTTTATCTGCTTGCATTGGTATTGACCGGTTTCCGACCACGACATCTGAAACCATAAAATTCATGCAAAAAAATAAGAGCCATGAGGCTCTTATTTTTTACTTCTTATTCCATCGGTAGATGGTCTTGAGTCAGGACAAAATCCGTTACTCTAGACCTTACCGCGGGACAAGAAACCAACAATTGCAAGAATAACCGCAATTACCAACAGAATAATCGCGAAATCCTTAGACAGACCGGCTACTCCACCAAAACCCAGTAAACTGGCAATCAATGCAATAACAGCGAATATAATAGCCCAACGAAACATCTTTGAATCTCCATGTGTTTTTATTCTCAAAATTAGTATAGGGACAATAAGCTCTTCAAACTGTTAACCTTTTGTTGATAATCTGTCTAATAGTTAGTAATCGTGTGAGTATAGTTATCAAATGCTTACAGTACGTTTATTTTGTGCAGGGCTGCTATAATAGATTGCTCCTGTCTCATCTCTGCCTGCTGTTATGACTGATACTTTGCGTCCTGAATTCTGGAAACACTATACCCTGAACGAGCTGAAGCCTCAGGAGTGGGAAGCATTGTGTGATGGCTGCGGGCTCTGCTGTCTCATTAAATTTGAAGATGAAGATACTCAGGAAGTCACCTATACACGCGTTGCCTGTAAACTGCTTGACTGTCAGACCGCGCGCTGTTCAGATTATCCCAACCGTTTACAATTCGTGCCTGACTGTATTCAGCTCACGCCTGAAAAATTGGCGGCTATTCACTGGTTACCAGCCAGTTGTGCCTATCGCCGGGTGGCTGAAGGAAAACACTTGCCGTCTTGGCATTACCTGATCAGCGGTTCACGTGAAAGTGTCATTAAAGCGCGCAAGTCAGCTGCGGGCCGCTGTCTGAGTGAGCTCGAAGTCGATGAAGACGAAATGGAAGATCATATTGTGCGCTGGGTGCGCTAGAAGTTTCGTTCTAACACACAGTGCTATGCAGTAATTGCTGTGCTGCACTACCCGCCATTGGCCGATAGAAATAAAAACCTTGTCCGATCTGGCAGTCACAATTAATCAGGGTAGAAAGTTGCTCGGTATTTTCAATACCTTCTACCAGCACATCAAGCTCAATACTGGACCCAATCTGGGTAATAGCTTTGACAATTGCCAGTGCCGAGAGATCAGTATTCAGGCGTTCCACAAAGTTACGGTCAATCTTGATACAGTCCACCGGATATTCCTGTAAACGGGTCAGCGAAGAATGGCCAGTACCGAAATCATCTAAAGAAATATGAATGCCCGCCTGTTTTAACAAGTTCAGTGCGCGAATAACATAATTAGCTCCCCGTTCTGACAGACTTTGTTCGGTAATTTCCAGTTCAACCTTGTCTGCCGAAATATCGAAGCGAGACAGCCGTTCTAATAACTTTTCAGCATAATCGTCACGCAGGAATTCGACAGGCGCTGCGTTGATCGAGATTGGCAGAACTTCTAAGCCTTGTTCCTGCCATTGGGTCATATCTTCAAAGACTTTCAGCTGCATGGTTTCGCTGATTCTTGAGGCCAGTTCATAGTCCTGAAAGGCACAGAAAATACGGGATGGCAGCTGAACCTGGTGGTACTGATCTTTCCAGCGCAGCAGTGCTTCAAAACCAATCACCGCACCATCGGACAGGCGTACCTTGGGTTGATAGTAAGGAATAATCTGGTTTGAATTGATAATTTTACGTGCCAAAATTAGTTGACGGGTCATCTTGTCCAGCGATTCAAACATTTCCTGACTGAACATGCGGATGCCACCGCGACCACTGTTTTTCAGATCATTGAGTGCGATATCGGCACACTTTAATAAGTTAGAACTGTTGATGGCATCACGGGGATAAATGGCACCACCAACACTGATGCCACTATTAATACTTCTACCGGCATAACTGATCGGTATTTCCATCTGCTGACAGACCTTTTTAGCCACCTCTAACAGCTGTGATTCATGCTCAAGATTTTGGACCAAGACAGCAAATTCATCACCCCCTAAACGGGAGACGATGGCTTCAGGTCCAAGATTGTTCTTGAAGCGTTCCCCCAGGACATGTAAAAGATGGTCACCGGCAATATGCCCTAAGGTGTCATTGATATGCTTGAAATAGTCCAGGTCAATCAGGAGCAGCCCGGCTTGGCTCTGTTGTTGCCGTGCTCTGAACAGGACGCGTTTAAACTGTTTGTAGAAGGTACCGCGATTATATAGTCCAGTCAGCTCATCAATTTCTGTGACTGCTTTCAGCCGGGTTTCCACCTGTTTTTGCTGGCTGACATTACGTGAAACACACAGAATCTGTCGAGTCACATTGTGTTCATCCACGATTGGAGTGAGTAAATTATCCCAATACTCTGGTGCTTGACCCTGTAGCTGGCTAGTGCCGGAAAAACGGGCATTCATACCTTGGGCAGCACGCTTTAGCGCACGCCTGCCAGATGGACGGACCTCGGCAGGCAGCAGATTCAGCCAGGACATACCAAAATGCTGTTCGGTTTCGGACAGTCCCAAAGCCTGTCGGCCAGAACGGTTTACATGACTCAATTTACCATCAGGAGTCATGATTTTTATGCAGTCTAAGCTTGCATCCAGCATATTTTGCTGGGTAGCAATGATCTGAGAGAGTTGCTGCTGGATTTCAAAATAATCATGCACATCGGTCAGGGTGATAGCCCAGCGCAGCAGGCTACCCGTTTCATAATGAAACTTCATGTTCAGCAGACACATACGATAACCGTGATCGAGTTTCTGGATCCGGCATTGCAGTTCTGCATTCTGACGTTTATTCAGTGCAGTATGCCATTCGCTAATAAAATTAGATAAATCATCAGGATGAATAAACCGTTGCCAGTATTCCCGACCGTACTCATTCAGGTCAATCCCGAGATAGTCCTGCATGGCCGTATTAAAATATTCAATCTCATCCCGAGTCTGCAACCACATTGGTTGAGGAAGGGCATCAGCAAAATCCTGGATACATGTCAGCTCTGGGCCAGTGGTCGACCTGAAAGTATCTGACGGTAATGAATCCGGTGATTCAAACCGGGCAAAAGTGTCCAAATTCTGCTTATCAAATTCCATGTATTCACCGATACAGAGGTTTTATTTGATCTAACCCCGGACCCACTTATCTATTATTAGAATAAAAGAACATTCATTCAGCGCTAGCTGATCTAAAAAGAATATGATCAAATTTGTATGAAGATGCAAGGTCTAATTCACTTGAAATGATAAAAAATATTGTCATACGTCGGTACAGAGACAGAAGCTAGACAAACTTCATATTCGGAATTAAAAACAGCTAATGCTAGAATGCAAACAGATTAAAAGTGAGCCCATTATAAAATGTCAGACAGCCATATCCCTCTTCCTGAACGTTTGAGGCCACGTGACCTCAGGGAAATTATTGGGCAGGATCACCTGCTCGGTGAAAATGCACCTTTACGTCAGATGATTGATCAGGGGCATTTACCGTCTATCATTTTCTGGGGGCCACCCGGTGTAGGCAAAACCACAATTGCACTTTTACTGGCACAGGCAGTGGATCGGCCCTTTGTCAGCCTGTCCGCATTAAATACCGGGGTGAAAGAACTTCGTGAAGTCATTGCGGAAGGTGGTGATCTGCTGACCCCCGTGGTGTTTATTGACGAGATTCACCGCTTTAATAAGTCTCAGCAGGATGCTTTGTTAAATGCGGTTGAAAAGGGCAAAATTACCCTGATTGGTGCCACCACCGAAAACCCATCTTTTGAAGTCAACAGTGCCTTGTTGTCACGCTGTCAGGTTTATAGTCTAAACGCTTTAAGTGCCGAGGCAATTGAGACTTTATTGACTCAGGCGATTCAGTCTGATCGTTTCTTACAAGAACGTCATATCCAGATTGAAGAATTCGATGCCCTGATCCAGTTTGCAGCAGGAGATGCACGTAAAGCACTTAATTTGCTAGATCTGGTTGCCAGCACCTTTGAACCGGATATGGAAAATATCATCACCAACGCGGTGGTGGTAAAGGTAGCGCAGCAAAATATTGCCCGCTATGATAAGTCTGGTGAGCAGCACTATGATCTGGTCTCAGCCTTTATCAAATCGATTCGTGGCAGTGATCCGGACGCAGCACTATACTGGATGGCACGGATGTTAAAGGGTGGTGAAGATCCAGTCTTTATTGCACGCCGTATGCTGATTGCCGCCTCTGAAGATATTGGTAACTCCAATCCAAATGCATTGTTACTGGCGGGAGAATGCTTCCGTTCTGTTCAGGCCGTTGGAATGCCGGAATGCCGGATTATATTGGGACAATGTGCAGTTTATCTGGCCACCAGTGCCAAGAGCAATAGCACCTATCTGGCCATCAATAAAGCCATGGAATTGGCAGATAAAACTTCTCATCTGCCAGTACCATTACATTTACGTAATGCACCGACCAAGCTGATGAAAGAGCAGGGCTATGGTGTAGATTATCTGTATCCACATAATTATCCAGAACATTTTGTACTACAGGATTATATGCCACCGGAACTGAAAGGAACCAGGCTATATGAGTCAGCACGAAATAAACGTGAGGTTGAAGGAGAACGCTTACAGCAACGCCGCTGGCAACAACAGCAACAGCAGCAATAAAAATTTCTACGGATATCTACGGTTTATCCTTTTAGGTGTCTATTTTTATTGGTTTTCCTGCCAAAAGCTGTACGATCAACTCAGGCTGAACTCAGTCGCAAGTCCATTACTTTTTTAGAAACTTAAAAAGGTGTGCAAAAAAAAGCCCAGTTCAGGGAGAACCGGGCTGAAAATAGGATGTCCTTGGGGGAGATACATCCTAGAGGGTAGAAAAAATTCTGATCGGCAAGTCTGGCGAAAATAACTTCTAATGCCATGACCTCGCCTGCTATAGAAATGATTTTAAGAGCTTTGATCAGAGATGTAAAACTGATTATTTTTATTAATAGAATTCATTTTTTCGATGATTGTAAAAGGCAATAAAAAACCGAGCTAGGCAGCCCGGTTTTCGATTTGATTCTGCTGAGCAGATTGCAGCAATTCATCCATTTTATGGCGAATTCGACCTTCAATTTTGCGTACATTCTTGGCATTCAGAGATTTACTCATGGCACGTAGCGGGATAAACAGTTTATCTCCCATACCATCAACCAGGACAAACTCCGGTTTACCACTGCGCTTTTCACTGTACATGATGCCGGCAATATTCACTTCCCCATAAACAATATGCAGATCGCAGCAGGCATCAAAAAATTCATTCAGTGCTTTGGCATGTGTGTCATTAAACTCGCCAGTACGGCAGAGTTCGTGCAGGGTAATGCCGTTGCCATTTGGACTGATAATTTTCTCGACAACCAGCCCTAAGCCCTGATCTGTTTCCACAAAGCCATAGGGTGTTTCAATCGGGAAACTAAAAATGTTGTGCTTATAATGATTTTTACACAGCTGTAGGTATTGCAATACTTCACGGCGAAACTGCTTATATACACCTTGAGCATGCCCACGTTTAAAACGGCCGAGATGTGCCCATTCACCGTTATCATTGATGCGGTTTGGGTTCATCACTTTAATGGCTTTACTTTCATCAGTCGGATGCTGATAAACCAGTTTATAACCGCCTTTACCTAGAAGGGTAAGATCATTAAGTTGATACATCATGAAGACCTGAATAAAATAAATGGGAGAATTTTTAACCGTAATGTAACATAAAATACACGAAAAAGCCCACCTATACCCTTGGTGAAAGGAGTAAATGATAGTAACCGCTTGAGAAATAAATCAAATAACTGAGTGGTTCAGCTCAAAAAAATTGTAAATTAAGCTTCGAGCAGCTTTTGCATCTGCGCTTTAATTTTAGCCTCAACTTTACGTACATTTTTAGCATTGATACGCTTGCTCATGGCACGTAATGGAATAAGCAGTTTTTCACCCATACCATCGACCAGAACAAATTCAGGTTTATTATGCCGCTGTTCGGTATACATGATGCCGGCAATATTCACTTCACCATAGACAATATGCAGGTCACAACACTGATCAAAGAAGAGATCCAAAGCCTGTGCATGCTTCTCGGTAAATTGTTTTTCACGACAAAGCTCATGCAGGGTAATTCCTCTGCCATTTGGGCTGATAATTTTTTCCACGACTAGCCCCAAACCTTTATCGGTCTGAACAAAACCATACGGAGTTTCAACAGGAAACTCAAACTGGTTATATTGATAGTTGTTCTTGCATAACTGCAGGTATTGCAATAACTCACGGCGGAACTGTTTATACGCCCCTTGAGACAACTGGCGCTTGATCTTGCCATGACCTTTCCAGCCACCATCAATATCTACACGATCCGGATTCATGATCTTGATAATCTTATCGTCTTGCTCGGGGTGCTGAAAAACAATTTTTGAGCATCCTTGGCCCAGACGGGTAAGTTCATCAATTTTATACATCATGTAATGTTCCTGATAAGTCGAGGGATCTCATCCTAGGCCGATGGCGAAATGGACAGATGGGTTAATGCTACCTAAAAATAAGAAAAATTTCATGTGCTGACATAGAAATGATATTTAAACTGATGATTTGCAAAAGCATAAAAATAAAAAACCGAGCCATTCAGCCCGGTTTTTTGAATCTGTCGATAACAGATCAGATATTGTCTAAATCAATACCTAAACGTGCAGCAACTTCTTCATACGCTTCAACCACACCGCCCAGGCCTTGGCGGAAACGGTCTTTGTCTAGTTTTTTCTTGGTATCTTTGTCCCATAGACGGCAACCGTCTGGAGAGAATTCATCACCCAGTACGATACGGTCGTGGAACACACCGAATTCAAGTTTGAAGTCAACCAGAAGCATATTGCCCGCTTCGAATAATGCTTTAAGCACTTCGTTCACTTGGTAAGTCAGTTCTTTCATTTTTGCCAGTTGTTCAGCAGTTGCCCAACCCAGAGCAATCGCTTGAGATTCGTTCACCATTGGATCGCCAAGGGCATCATCTTTAAAGAACAATTCGAATGTAGGAGGTGTTAACTCTTTACCTTCTTCAACACCAAGACGACGGCATAAAGAACCCGCAGCATAGTTACGTACAACACACTCTACTGGAATCATTTTGAGTTTTTTTACCAATACTTCGTTTGGCGTTAATAGCTTCTCAAAATGAGTTTCAATACCAGCAGCAGCCAGCTTTTCCATGATGAAGGCGTTAAAACGGTTATTCACCTTACCTTTACGATCCAGTTGTTCGATCTTTTCGCCATTGAATGCTGACGCATCGTCACGAAAAACTAAAATCAGGTGGTCTTCACTGTCTGTGGTATAGACAGATTTCGCTTTACCAGTATAGAGCAAGGTTTGTTTTAACATGAGGGAACCTTCTACAAAAAAAAATGCCTAGAAAATGTCTAGGCTGGCCAATTTTGGTAAATCTGGTTTAACAGTTCTGCTGCTTTTTCGCGATCGGCAAAACTGTTATCAGGATTAAACACAGCCAGGGTGTTACTCGAACCTGCAGGAGAGAGTCTTAAAACATAGGTCTGCTGATCGACCTTAATCGTTACCTGGTAACGATCTTTGCTTTGACCAACGATGGAATGGTTAAGGCTGCTGAGCGTGGCAAGAGTGTATTGCCATATTGTAGCAGCATTTCCATCAATTTTGAGCAACGGATTTTGATTTCCATCCATCACCAGTTGCGGCTTTCCTGTTATATCTGTAACAGTTTCATCAGCTTGAGTTGAACGAACTGGCTCAGTAGAAGGGCGTGGCAGGGCAAAACGGTTGCCACGTTCATTTTCCAGTTTTGGTGCATGTTCAATCGCAAGCGGATCTACTGTCGGAGCAGGATACAATGGCGTTGCAGGACGAACCATAGCACCTTCAGGGTATTGCAGAGGCTCTAGCGTAGTGGTGTCCTTGTAATCCAAAGTGCCATTTTTAAAGGCCATTGAACTACAACCCGCTAAACTGAATGCTGAAAGGGCAAGGATAAGTCCTAAACGTAATTGCATAGTATTGTGCTCTTATTTAATGACGCCCGCTGCAGCAAGTGCTTCATGAAGCGGAGCGCGATATTGTTCTGCAAGTGGTGTTAACGGCAGGCGAATACCTGTACCGATGAGGCCCATGTCATGGAGTGCCCATTTCACAGGAATTGGATTCGATTCGCAAAATAAAATATTGTGTAAATTTGCAACCTGAGCGTTAAGCGCTTCAGCGTGAGCATCATCACCGCGAATAGCAGCGGCACACACTTCGCTCATGGCTTTTGGTGCAATGTTGGCGGTCACAGAAATGTTCCCTTTCGCACCATGTGCCATCAGCTGATATGCCGTTGCATCATCACCAGAATACACGGTCATGTCTTTGCCTTGTAAGCCAGCAATCAGTGCAGCACCGCGTTCAACATCACCTGTCGCATCTTTAATCCCGACAATTTGCGGGATATCTGCCAGACGAATCACTGTTTCGTTTAACATGTCCACACCGGTACGACCTGGTACGTTGTACAGGATTTGCGGCAGATCTACGGCTTCAGCAATCGCTTTATAGTGCTGATACAGGCCTTCTTGAGTTGGCTTGTTATAATACGGAGTGACTAGCAGTGCAGCATCTGCGCCCAGGTCTTTGGCTTCCTGGGTCAGCTCAATGGCTTCACGTGTTGAGTTTGCGCCTGTGCCGGCGATGATTGGAATGCGTTTGTTCGCGACACGAATGATTTCTTTGATCACTTGCGTGTGTTCACTCATGCTGAGTGTAGACGCTTCACCTGTTGTACCAACCGCGACAATACTGTTGGTGCCCTCTGCAATGTGCCACTCAACCAGCTTCTCGAGACCCTTCCAATCTACGCTGCCATCTTCAAACATAGGGGTGACGATTGCGACAATGGAACCCTGAATGGTCTGTGCTTGCTGAGTCATTTTAAAAAACTATCCTATTTGTCCATCCGAAGAGAATGAGAAAACATATTTGGGATGGGTTTGTATTTTGATTTGTAGCAAATTCAATGCATTTGCGCCGAATTGAATATTGCGTATGCAAATTATGACTGATCAGCAGCATAAGAACAATATGCTTTGCTGAAAGCCGTTCAATTCTTTATACAAAGCTCTGTAACAACAAGCAAGCAATAAAAAGAATGAAGCTTCTTGTAAAACGATAAAAAGAGAAGAGTATTTTCACATAGTCTGGATAATTGGACACTTAAATAGAATTGTCATATAAATGACTGTTTAAGTAAGTTATTACATTGAAAATTCAAATAGTTAAGCGATTTTTTAAGATTTATAAATGATTATCCAATAGCTAAAACATATCAATAATACAAGGATAGACATAGTTAAAAATGCCTTAAAATCGCTGTAATGATTCTTTTTAGATATTAGTGAATCCTTAGATATTTATTGAATGTTGGATTTTTTTAGCTGATCTGTAAGCCTTAAATCCTTAAACAGGAATTTTCTGGCAATGACAATAATTGTTTTTGCGACTTTCTAAGGATTGTATCTCAAACAACAGCACCGACTCCTGTATCTGTATATCCCACTAAAACATTCAACTTATTGGTAGTTAAATCCGACTTCGGTCTCATAGATGATGACGGCTCTATTTGAACGCTGATTGAACAAGGATAATCCAATGGAAAAATCAGATAATAAGCATGCTATCGTCACGGTCGCGATCTGTTTTCTGATTGCAGTGATTGAAGGCTTAGATATTCAGGCTGCAGGTATTGCAGCAGCGGGTATTCGTGAGCATTTTGGTCTCGATAGCTCACAATTGGGTGTATTTTTCAGTGCAGGGATTCTGGGTCTATTGCCTGGTGCACTGGTCGGTGGTCGTATTGCGGACCGTATTGGCCGTAAGACTGTTTTGATCTGGTCTACAGCGGTGTTCGCTGTATTCACACTTTGTACAGTATGGGTCAATAGCTTTAACTCATTATTGGCTGTACGTTTCTTGGCAGGTGCGGGTCTTGGAGCGGCAATGCCAATTTTAATTACGCTTGCATCTGAAGCTGTCACACCTGCAAATCGTGGTCGTGCAGTCGGCTTGATGTACGGTGGTATGCCAGTCGGTGCAGCAATTCTGTCATTGATTGCAGCGACTGAATTTGGTGCAAACTGGAAAAACATTTTTTACCTCGGGGGATTATTACCAATCATCGTGATTCCGGTGATGATGTTCTTATTGCCTGAGTCTAAAGAGTACTTAAAAGCGAAAGATCTAGCAGAAAATGCACCTGCTGATGCTGCGCCTAAAGGTGCGTTTAAAGATCTGTTTAACTCACAAAACCTGCTACGTACCATGTTCATCTGGGTAAGCTACTTCTTCACATTGATAGTGGTATACATCATGCTCAGCTGGTTGCCATCTCTATTCCAAGAACTTGGCTTCACACGTAAAGAAGGTGCTACGGCTCAGTTCTACTTCATGTTAAGTGCGACTGTAGGTACAGTGATTCTAGGTGTGTTAACTGACCGCTGGAAGAAAGCATACGTCATTCTATTAATGTACGGCGGTATCTTGGCCGGTCTATTGGCGCTAAACGCTGCAGGTTCATTAACACAAATGTACATGGCATCAGCGCTAGTGGGTGCATTCGTTATCGGCTGTCAAGGTGTATTGTATGCCTTCGGTGGTATCGTTTACCCAACAGAAGTTCGTGGTACGGGTGTTGGTGTGGCATCAGCAGTAGGCCGTATTGGTGCAATGCTTGGACCAGCAATTGCAGGTAGTCTGTTAACTGCAGGCTTCGGTGCGGCGGGCGTAATCTCAGCAGCGATCCCATGTATTATTATCTCAGCAGTATTCATGTTGTTCTTGGTTCGTAAAATGAACAGTGCGGCATAAGCGAAACTGAATAAAAAACCCGCAGGATGCGGGTTTTTTTATGTCTCAAAGAATGATTCAAACGACATAAATGAACGTCTTAAAACCTATGTCGCTATTCGAATTCAGCCATATTTGTCATGATTGCACTGAAAAATAATTACAAATAAGAAAGAGTGCTTGGCTCAAAAACTACGTATTGCGCATTTGCTATAACAACATCAAAACTATACGCTATGGATCATTCAGGGCGAAATTCAGCGTGAGTTACCTCATCTCCTTGAAACTCAAACACACTCTTTCTGGACGGGCATAGCTCAGCTTTGAAGATCAAGCGCGTATGGATGATGTAAATCTACACATCATTGTCTTTAAGCTTGATGCAATGCCGAAATATTTTGATTGGCTATATACGACGTTACACACGGGCTTATTGTTACTTTCATGTGGCATCGCTAGGTAAAGCCAAAATCTACTTACGTTTTTGTGCGCCATTTGGCCCAAGAATTGCTCGAATATGATTTTTGTCAGAATGCGCAGTCATTCTATTTTTGTCACTGGGACTAAAAAACAGCATGGTTTTTAGGCTATGCTTGGGCATCATCAAGATTTCAAGGAATGAGAGCGTATGCAGCAGAATGCCGCGTTGATTGTTGTGGATGTTCAGAAGGGATTTACCCCGGGAGGTAATCTGGCAGTCGCAGGTGCGGATCAGATTATTCCGAATATCAATCAACTAGGACAATACTTTAGTAATATTGTACTGACCCAGGACTGGCATCCAGAAAATCACATTTCCTTTGCAGCTCATCATCCTGACAAAGCTGCCTATGACACGATCCAGCTAGAGTATGGCCCTCAGGTGCTCTGGCCAAGCCACTGTGTGCAGGGCACTGCGGATGCTGAACTGCATCCAGAATTGGATCTGCCACAAGCGCAGCTGATTATTCGCAAAGGCTTTCATCAAAATATCGACAGTTACTCTGCTTTTATGGAAGCAGACCGGAAAACTAGTACCGGTCTGGCAGGTTATCTGCGAGAACGTGGCATCGATACGGTATTTATTGTTGGAATTGCCACCGATTTCTGTGTGGCGTGGACGGCGATGGATGCCTGCAAACTGGGCTTTAAGTCCTATGTAATTGCGGATGCTACTAAAGGCATTGACCTGAATGGTTCACTGCAACATGCTTGGCAGGACATGCTGGCTCAAGGGGTAAAAAGGATTTATCTGAAAGATATAATCGATGTGGCTTAAGCGCTGGCTTTTTATTTTTGAGCTGATCTGCTTTCAGACGAGTTGATATATTTATATATTTTGAGGTATCAAACGATGCCTCGATTTTCTTTTAAATGCCCCCGGATTTCCCACATGTCAGCACTCCTTCAATTTAGCCAGTTTGTCCAAAAGACCTTTGCTTTGTGGGTGATTCTGTTTTCTGCTATTGCCCTGATGCTACCGGAGCTTTTTGTCTGGCTACGTGCCTATATTCCCTGGATGTTGGGCCTGATCATGTTGGGTATGGGCATGACTATGACAGTAGGCGATTTTAAAAGTGTGTTACAGAGTCCAAAAGCAGTGGCAATTGGGGTAGTGGCCCAGTTTATGGTGATGCCAGGGCTGGCTTTTCTCCTATGTCAGCTGTTCCAGCTCCCGGCTGAAATTGCGATAGGGGTAATCCTGGTGGGTTGTTGCCCGGGTGGAACTGCATCCAATGTGATTACCTACATGGCCAAAGGCAATACAGCCCTGTCTGTGGCCTGTACTTCGGTTTCAACTTTGCTAGCACCTGTTTTAACGCCGACTATTTTCTATCTGTTGGCTAGTCAGTGGATTGAGATCAATGCCTGGTCAATGCTGGTATCAATTCTGCAAGTGGTATTATTTCCGATTATTTTAGGCCTGATTATCCGTGCCATTTTAAAGGCTAAAGTTGAGGCTTATATCCAGGTATTGCCACTGATCTCGGTGATTGCGATTGTCGCAATTGTCGCCGCAATTATTGCTGGCAGTAAAACCCAGATTCTGGAATCCGGACTAATGATTTTAGGCATTGTTGCCTTACACAATGGTCTGGGTTATTTACTTGGTTATTGGGCCAGCAGGATCTTTAAACTAGCTGAAATTGACTGCCGTGCGGTATCGATAGAAGTGGGCATGCAGAATTCTGGTCTAGGTGTGGCTTTGGCTGCGACTCATTTTGCTGCATCTCCCATCACAGCCGTACCGAGTGCCATTTTTAGCTTATGGCACAATATTTCTGGACCAGCCTTGGCCACTTATTGGGCAGCCAGAAAACCCGCTGAGACTGATCAGCAGAACTGATGCCAGCAGAAACAAGGAATAAAAAAAGCCCGATGCTAAGATCGGGCTTTTTACTCTTCAAAATTTATTAGGAGGCTTTAGATTGTTTCGATTTCAGGATATCGGTTCGGAAGCTTTGCGCCAGTTCTGCCATCTCGGCATCCATCCCATTCATCACGAAAGCATGACGAGTTAGGACATTGGTTGGATTTGGCATGCTGACCAGTTCATAGTGATCAGAAATAGATTTAAGTAAGAAGTTCGGGACATGTACCGCACTTTCACGCGCTATCAGTTGCTGTGCCAGACGTTCAGCCGCTTGAGCTGAATTCAGCTGCATTTCATCCACTTTCGAAGCAATCGCGCTACGTGTCTGCAAGACAAAACGTTTATCTTCACGGTAGCGTTTGTACAGCACTTCAGAAAGTAACTGGAAGACATAGCTGATCAGGGTGAGGCAGGCGAGGGCATTGGGCTTGTCTGCGGCAATACTCAGCGTTGCGCCTTTTTCATCAAACTTGTGTACCGTCCAGACATCCGAGCTGTTCAGTTTATAATGTTGTACGCACAGTTCAGTGGCCTTATTTAGGAAGATCTGACACAGGTTGAAATAAGGCACAGACACAGTCTTGTTGACCGAATCCAGCAGCTGTTTGGGATCATAGAACTGGATATTCAGTGAAAGAGTATCTTTTTCGACCACGACTGGCGTGTTGTCTTTTTCCTTTGGCTTATTGTGAACCGCTTGCTGTGCCTGAGCAATTGCCAAAGCCGCATTGTGTTTTTCCTGTTCCAGTGCCTGAGTCAGCGTTTGAATTTCAAATTTCAGACGTGATTCATTATTGATGCGCGCCAGGTATTCGCTGCGGCTTGGACGGGCAATGGCGCGATAAGCTAACCATAATAAACTATGCAGAATGAAAGAGAATAAAATCGCCGTCCACTGGGTACGCAGAATTTCACCGATACTTGGCTCAATCAAAGTAATCTCAACTGAACCGACTTTTTTCTCGTTAAGTAATGCTTCGCGGACAAAAACCTCGCCCTCTCGGGTTTTCGTCAGACCACCAGTGGCTAAAACCTGAGCATTTGCATCTAGGATGCGAATTGAGGCAACACTTGGGTTAGTGGAATAACGATTTGCCAGTAAAGCCAGTGAAACACGATTGGCTGGATCCAGCTCAGCCAGGCTGTCTGTCACCAGTTGACTGGTCATGAGCTGACCTTGGCTGGCACGGTTTTCATTCAGCTGGTGAGTGGTTGCCAATACCAGTAAGAAGGTATGAAGGGCAAAACTTATAATCAGTAGGCTAGCAAATAGCCCTTGTCTAGGCGCATTCAACGTAAACTTCCAAGGCAATTCTATTCAAATTCGATTATGATTCTAACAATAGTTGTAGCTCAGACCCGAGTCAATTCATGCGAGAAATCATTCTTATATCATTCTTAGGACCCGACCAGCCTAATCAATTTACACGATTAATGCAGGTTTTGTCCGCTCATTCCTTACAGATCCTGGATGTTGGACAAGCGGTTATTCATAACCAGTTGACCTTAGGTATTGTTGTATCTTCGGACGACCAGACCGCTACCGCATTAGCCATGAAGGAAATCCTGATTCTAGCACATGATATCGGGTTAACAGTGCGCTTTAAACCGATCTCTGTCACAGAATACAATCAATGGGTCAAAGAAGGGGGTCAGACCCGTTATATCGTGACCGCATTGGCCCCGGAATTAAAGGCTTCCCACTTGCAAGCCGTGACCCAGATCGTGTCCAGTCAAGGCTTTAATATTGAAACTGTAACCCGACTCTCCGGTCGTCCGGTACTGGACGGTGATGATACGGAGGCTGGACCAAAACGTGCCTGTGTACAGTTCAGCCTGAAAGGCCAGATGCTAGATGCCGCAGCAATGCGTACAGCCTGCCTCAGCCTGTCTACGGCACTGAATGTCGATGTTGCAGTTCAGGAAGATAATGTTTATCGCCGTAACCGTCGTCTGGTCTGTTTTGATATGGATTCAACCCTGATCGAGCAGGAAGTGATTGACGAGCTGGCGATTGAAGCAGGTGTCGGTGCACAGGTGGCTGAAATCACCGAACGTGCCATGCAGGGCGAGTTAGACTTCCAGCAAAGCTTCCGTGCACGTGTAGCACTACTAAAAGGTATGGATGCATCTGTGCTGCCGAAGATCGCAGAACGTCTGACCATTACTGAGGGCGCAGAACGTCTGATCTCTACCTTGAAAGCACTGGGTTATCGCACCGCAATTCTTTCTGGCGGTTTCCAGTACTTTGCTGAGCATCTGCAGACCAAGCTAGGCATTGATGAGGTCCATGCCAATGTCCTCGATGTTGAGGATGGGATGGTGACAGGTGAAGTCAAAGGTCATATTGTTGATGGTGCGCGTAAAGCGCATCTGTTAATGACGATTGCTGAAGAGATGGGTATTTCCCTGGAACAGGCAATTGCCGTGGGTGATGGTGCCAATGACCTGCCAATGCTATCGATTGCCGGTTTAGGCGTCGCATTCCGTGCCAAGCCACTGGTCCGTCAGAATGCCAATCAGGCGATTTCTAGTGTCGGTCTGGATGGCGTGCTGTACCTACTTGGTGTGCATGATAAAGACCTCAGCCGTGCCTGAGATTAGCGATTTTTAACATAGAAACGCGGTCAAATGGCCGCGTTTTTTATGCTGATTGATCACGCGCTGAAGAATAGTAGAGGGAGCTGTATAGAAATATACCGATCATCTTAAACGGAAAAATAATTTTTTCAGTGCAGAAAAACGGCGTTTATTTTGTAATGACACGCCAGCATCGATGGGGCAAATGTTTCGGAAAAACTCTAAAAATAAAAAATGTAATGACAAAATAATATCGCGACAGAATATGTCGTTGAACAGAAATAAAGGACTTTTTTTAGTTAAAAAACTCATCATAATGCTGGCATAGATAGACAAATCAATATATTCCACGAAGTGGGTTTTACGACATTCAACCATGAGAACCGCTGCATTGCTTGCATGATCTGGGGTTGGACGGAGGGGATTTTATGGTAACAGCGAATTTAGCAACAATTGTGGGCTTTAGTCTGGTAGCCGCTGCTGTACTTGTTGTGTTCTTCTCGCCGTATCGTCGCTGGTTAAGTTTTATGGTGGCTGGAATGTTTACCTGGGGGCTGATTGAAGTCATTCGCCTGGGAACACAGACACTATTTGAACTGCCAATGACCTATGGTTATTTAGCGGCGTTATCGAGCGTGATGGTCATAGTAACTCTACTGTTGCTACGTGAAGATCGTCGTGCCGAGCGTGCACTGGCCAAGCGCCGCTGCATCGAACATACACCTGTTTATGAAGATGACCAGCAGCAGTTATCCAGCCGATAATTACGCTATTAAAAACAATAAAAACAATAAAAACAAATGCACCTTAGGGTGCATTTTTTGTTAACGATCATCTACAAACTGCATGCTTAACCTCCTTGTAATTTATGCTAGGATAGCTATCAATTTTCGTACAATTACAATAGGCATAACTCATGAAACTGTCGTCAATTCCTGTCCTGAAACTTCCTTTGGTCGATCTCAGTACCGACCCGCTTGATTTACTGGTTGCAGGCTTGGCTTTGCGTATGAAGCAGTTGGCACGTACCAGTCCAAAATTTATTGAATTGGTCCATGAGCGTCAGTTCCGTATCCAGATCGGTACAGATGAAGGTCTGGCGCGCCAGATTATTGTCAATAACGGTGATATTGATACTGTATCAGGGAATGCTGAGCCGGCAGATTTTGTGTTGCAATTTGCAGACAGCGAGCAGGGCGTTAAAACGCTGATGAAAGGTGACCCAACCGCATTTATGACCGGCATGCAAAATGGTACTATCAAAATGGAAGGGGATTTCGGCTTGCTGGTCTGGTTTAACCAGGTGGCGAAAATGCTTCCACCAAAATTGCCAAAACCGGTGAAAGAAAAAGTGAAGCTGGTACGTCAGTTCATCAAAGAGAAAACGGGTAAATAAGATTTAAATTTTTTAAAAGATCTGGAATGCTAGTCAATTAAATAATTGGTTAGCATTTTTTTCGAGCTTAGAAACTATTGGACACGTGAAACGTCATCAGCAACTGTTTCAGGTAAGACTAGATTTAAGAAAGATTGTTTCTGCGAGATATATATTCATTGATAAGATCTGACGAGTTTTGCGGTGAGGAGCATTGCTCCGCAAGATGCCTCCCTTGCGAAGCTTCACTTCTAATTTGGGCAAAACTAAAATAATAAGGATTGATCTAAAA
The DNA here is from genome assembly GCF_001866125.1 of Acinetobacter sp. LCT-H3. Classification (NCBI taxonomy): domain Bacteria; kingdom Pseudomonadati; phylum Pseudomonadota; class Gammaproteobacteria; order Moraxellales; family Moraxellaceae; genus Acinetobacter; species Acinetobacter sp. LCT-H3. The sequence continues at coordinate 25,729 of NZ_MODX01000004.1, forward strand.
TAGTTTATAAAGAAAAACTTTCGAGAAATAAAGATCAGAGAACTTGTTATTCAATTTCTAAATTAAACGTCACCGGTCCATCATTGACCAGATGCACTTTCATGTCGGCGGCAAAAATACCAGTTTGTACATGATCAAACTGGCTTTGTGCATATTCAACCAGCTGTTCATATAAGGCTTTTGCTTCAGCCGGTGGCATGGCCGGACCGAAGTCAGGACGTAAACCTTTTTGGGTTTGGGCCATCAGGGTAAACTGTGAAACCAGCAATAAACCACCGCCCGCCTGGGCAACGTTCCAGCCCATTTTTCCCTGTTCATCATCAAAGAAACGGTATTTTAGGATTTTATCAATCAACTTTTGACCTTTTTCTAAGGTATCTTCCTTGCCAATCCCTAAAAAGACCAAGATACCGTGCTGAATTTCGCCGGTTGTTTCACCCTCAACAACGACTTTGGCTTCTAGCACTCGCTGTAATAATGCGCGCATAATCAATTTCAGTCAGATTCAAAATTGCCGCCATTGTAGCAAGATCAGACTCATCTGATATTAAGCTAATATCTAAAAAACGAGCTTAATTTATTGATTAGCATTGATAATATTTTAAACTATCTAAAAACACGATCGTAATCATAAAAATTATCTGTTTTATCTATTTTTTACTCTCACGTATCTTAGCTGCATGCAGGAAAGGTATTAAATTGAGAGATTTAGAAATGTTTAAGCGTTCATTACTTGTTGCAATGCTTGCAACGGTGACAGCTGCACAAGCTGCGCCATTAACCAAAGATAACGGGGCACCAGTCGGCGACAACCAGAACTCGATCACTGCGGGTCCACAAGGTCCAACTTTGCTACAAGATGTGCAACTGGTTCAAAAACTGCAACGTTTTGGCCGTGAGCGCATTCCTGAACGTGTGGTTCACGCACGTGGTACAGGGGCTTATGGTGAATTCGTTACGACGAAAGATCTGTCTGATTTAACGATTGCTTCTTTATTCAAGGCCGGTACCAAAACTCCAGTTTTTGTGCGTATGTCTACCGTCATTCATGGTAAAAGTTCACCAGAAACCCTACGTGACCCACATGGTTTCGCAGTGAAGTTCTACACACAAGAAGGTAACTGGGACTTGGTCGGTAACCAGACACCGGTCTTCTTTATCCGTGATGCAATCAAGTTCCCCGACTTCATTCATGCCATGAAGCCAAGCCCGGTGACCAACGTACAAGATGCTAACCGTGTGTTTGATTTCCTGTCGAGCCAGCCATGGGCAACCAACATGCTGACCTATGTATACGGCAAGCAAGGTGTTCCAACCAGCTACCGCGAACAGGACGGTTTTGGTGTTCACGCTTACAAGCTGTATAACGACAAAGGCGAATACAAGTACGTGAAATTCAACTTCCGCTCTAAACAAGGCGTGAAGGGCTTGAACGTGAAAGAAGCGGCTGAGCAGCAAGGTAAAGATTTCAACCACTTGACCAATGACCTTTATAACAACATCTATGCAGGTAACTTCCCGAAATGGGATCTGTATATTCAGGTGCTTGATCCTAAAGACCTGGGCAAGTTTGATTTCGATCCGCTAGATCCAACTAAAATCTGGCCTACAAACTTAGTTCCAGAAACCAAAGTCGGTACCTTGACCCTGAACCGTATGCCGAAGAACTTCTTCAACGAGACTGAACAGTCGGCATTTGCGCCAGGTAACCTGGTTCCAGGGATCGAGCCATCAGAAGACCGTCTGTTACAAGGCCGTATCTTCTCTTATTCAGATACACAAATGTACCGTCTGGGTGCAAATCATCAGCAGATTCCAGTCAACCGTCCAGTGGTGAATGTGAACAACAATAACCAGGATGGCTATATGAATGTATCTGAGCGTGACTCAGATGTGAACTATGAGCCAAGCCGTAAAGAGCCAAAAGCTGCAACTGAAAAAGCACGTGCGGTACAAACACCATTATCTGGTCATGTACAGCAAATTGGCGTGAAAGAGCAGAACTTCAAGCAGGCTGGTGAACTTTACCGTTCATATACAGCTAAAGAGAAAGATGACCTGATCATGAACCTTGCTGCTGACCTGGGCAATGTCAAAGATTCAGAAACCAAGCACATCATGTTGTCTTACTTCTATAAGGCAGATGCGGACTACGGTATGCGTATGACCAAAGCTGTAAATGGCGACATCGCCATCGTTAAGGCCAAAGCTGCAAAATTAAAAGACTAATTCCGATTGGTCTTGAGGAACTGGTGACTAGGGCATAGCGCATCACCTCCAAAAAGTCCTGTAATACTCCAAACCTTTCCTGCACCCTAGGGGGAGTTTTACAGGCACTCCGTTTTTTATTTCATCTCAGGTCAATTGAGTCTTTAGAGACTTAAATTTTCCTTTCGATTTCTGTTGGAGTTCATCATGAAAGTTCTGCCATATGCATTTTTAGCCAGTATTCTTGCCTTTAGCTCCGCATTCGCAACTGCTGCTGAAGTGAAGAATGTCTCTCCTGCAAAAACTGCGGCAAGCGTTCAGATGACCTCACAACAGGAATTGATTGATCTGTTTTTTGCTGCTGCTAAAATCGGCAATAGCGAAGTGATCAATGAATTTTTAAAACATGGCTTTCCAGTCGATGTGCGCAATAAAGACGGTTATACCCCGCTGATGATGGCGACCTATTATGGTCATCAGAGTATTGTTACAACCTTGTTGAAACATGGTGCAGACCGCTGTGCCCGAGACAACCGCGGCAATACCGCTTTAATGGGGGCCTTGTTCAAAATGGAATTTGCCATTGCCAAACAGCTGCGTCAGATGGATTGTGATGCCCAAGCCAAAAAGGCCGGACAAAAAACCACGGCTGAATTTGCTAAAGTGATTGGCCAGGAAAAACAGCTACAAAAAATCATCCAGGAAGCAGAAAAACCTAAAGCAAAAGTAGACAAATAAGCTGTTATTTATGGCAGTACTTTGGTCTATATTTCTCCTGGCTGTATGTAATTGCTGTAATATTGCAGGGCTTTTTATGCTTTAATGCAAAGATAAGCACAGCGATATTTCCTAAGTTATGGCGCCAATCATCCAATCCCTGCTTGATACTGACTTGTACAAATTCACCATGTTACAAGTGGTATTACACAAGTTTCCGCAAACACACAGTCTTTATCATTTCCGTTGCCGTAATCTTGAAGATACGGTTTATCCACTCACGGATATCCTGGATGATCTGAACCATCAGCTTGATCTGCTGTGCCAGCTGAAATTTAAAGAAGATGAACTGCAGTATTTACGCAGCTTGCGTTTTATCAAAAGTGATTTTGTGGATTATCTGGAGCTGTTCCAGCTCAAACGCCGCTTTATCAAGGCGACCATCGACAGTGAAGGTCGTTTAGACATTACTGTTGAAGGCCCAATGGTTCAGGCCATGATGTTTGAAATCTTTGTCCTGGCGATTGTCAACGAACTGTATTTCAGCCGGATCCGTACTCCAGAAGTGCTGATAGAAGGTGAACGTCGGCTGCAGGCCAAAATGGAACTGCTGAAACAGTACGATGCTTCGCAGGATTCAAATGATCCGCCATTTCTGGTATCTGATTTTGGTACCCGCCGCCGTTACAGCTTCGAGTGGCAAAAGCATGTGGTGGAAGAATTTAATAAGGCAGCGCCACAAGTCTTCCGTGGAACCAGTAATGTACTATTAGCCAAAGAATTGGGTATTACGCCAATTGGTACGATGGCGCATGAATTTCTGCAAGCTTTCCAGGCACTGGATGTACGCCTGCGTGATTTCCAGAAAGCAGCACTTGAAACCTGGGTACAGGAATATCGTGGTGATCTGGGAATTGCCCTGACTGATGTGGTCGGGATGGATGCCTTCTTACGTGATTTCGACCTGTATTTTGCCAAACTGTTTGATGGCTTACGTCATGACAGTGGCGACCCTTATGAATGGGGGGATAAGGCTTACGCACATTATAAAAAGCTGAAAATAGACAGCAAGACCAAGATGCTGACTTTCAGTGATGGACTGAATCTGGAAAAAGCATGGAAACTGCATCAGTACTTCAAAGATCGCTTCCAGGTCAGCTTCGGGATCGGAACGAATTTGACCAATGACATGGGGCAGACACCGCTGAATATCGTGCTGAAACTGGTGGAATGTAACCGTCAGTCAGTCGCAAAAATTTCCGACAGTCCAGGAAAAACCATGACCGACAATGATACCTTCCTTGCGTATCTGCGTCAGGTATTTGACATCAGCGAAGTCGCTGAACAGTAATCTCAATCAGCCGTCTCCAACCTGAGGCGGTTTTTTTATGCAATGTCCTGTCTGTCAGGGTCGTTAGCATAAATTGTGATAAATAACCCAATAAAAACCGCATAATTGTAAAAATGAGCTGTGCTAAGATCAGACTGATTTGAACCAGAATACCTATGATAACGATGACAGCTTCAGCTTTTAATTTGGGTCTGCTGATAGAAACAGAAGACTTGGTGCCGCATCTGGGCAATGAAAAACTCCGTATTGTTGACCTGAGTCGTGCCTCTGTTTATGAACAGTTGCATATTCCGCATGCACTCCATTTACAGCCAAAAATGCTGGTTCGTCAGGAAGAGCAAGCTTTGGGTTTATTACCGGATCAAGAAGGCCTGGAAGCACTGGTTCGTTATCTGAATATTTCTCCTGAGCATCATGTCGTGGCTTATGATGATGAAGGTGGGGCTTGGGCAGGGCGTCTGTTATGGAACTTACATTGTTTAGGATTTGAGAACACCAGCTTACTCAATGGCGGTATTCATGCCTGGTTAGCGGCTGGGCTGCCGACTTCCTCTGATCCAGTGAAGCTGGAGCCAGTCGAACAACTGGTGCAAATCAACCTGAACCAGGAAAATGCAGTACGGATTGACTATGAAGCCCTACGTCAGCAGGTCGATCAAGGGCAGATCCAGCTCTGGGATTGCCGTACTGAAGATGAATATACCGGCCTGCGTCTGACAGCACGACGCGGCGGTCACATTCCGGGAGCACGTCATTTTGAGTGGAGTACTGCCCTTAACCGTGAAAATCATTTAAAATTACACCCTTTGCAGCGCACACAACAGCGCCTGGAACAACTGGGTTTTAATCTTAAGCAGCCTGTGGTGGTGTACTGTCAGTCACATCACCGCTCTGGGCTGGCCTATATCTTAGGACGTCTGCTCGGCTGGAAAATCCAGGCTTATGACGGTGCGTGGAGTGAATGGGGCAACCGCCTCGATAGTCCAATCGCTACAGGGGAGTTGCCATCTTGAGCATCACATCGCGTTTAAAACAACAATTATTTATCCAGGCTCAGAAAGTGGTGCCACAGCATCGTCTGTCTCGTGTGGTAGGTAAAATTGCAGCCAGTGAAAATCCGGTTGTAAAAACTGCGGTGATTTCTGCTTTTAAAGCCAAATACGGCATCGATATGTCGATTGCGGAGCAGACCAATGCCTTGAAGTTCAAGTCATTTAATGATTTCTTTACCCGCGGTCTAAGAACCGGAGTGCGTGCGGTTGACGCTGACCAGGGCAGTATTGTTTCTCCTGCCGATGGTGCCATTTCCCAGCTCGGCAAGATTGAAAATGGTGATGTGTTCCAGGCCAAAGGCCAAAAGTTTACAGTTGAAAATCTGATTGCCGATCCACAACTGGCGCAGCCATTCAAAAACGGTGAATTTGCCACAGTATATCTGTCACCACGTGACTATCACCGTGTGCATATGCCATTTGCTGGCACACTGACAGAAACCCTGTATGTACCGGGTGAACTGTTCTCGGTCAATCAGACGACAGCAGAAAATATTCCAGGTCTGTTTGCACGTAATGAGCGCATGGTGTGCCTGTTTGATACTGAGCTTGGTCGTATGGCAGTGGTGCTTGTTGGGGCCATGATTGTAGCCGGTATTGAAACCGTGGCGACGGGTAAAGTAAAACCTTCAGGCCGGATTGAATTGAACCAGCATAATCTGTTCCTGGAAAAAGGTGCAGAACTTGGCCGTTTCTACCTGGGCTCAACGGCTGTCATTCTGTTTGAAGAAAACAAGATGCAATGGGATGAGAAGTTTAAAGCCAATTCAACAGTGTTGATGGGTGAAGCTTTAGGGCATACCGTTTAAGAAAATTCCTCCTGACCTTCCTTTGAAAAGGGAGGAATTAAAAGGTACAAAAAAAAGCGCCATCAGGCGCTTTTTTTAGATCTAGAATTTATTTATTGCTTCACAACAATCGAATCGATACCACTATGCTGCAAAGTCTGTTGTGCAATCACTGCCGCTTCTACAGAATCATAAGGGCCGGAAACCACACGGTACCAGACCTTGCCATTTTCAACGCTTCTGACCACATCCGCAGATAGGCCATTCAGGATAATCTCGGCACGGCGTGCATCCGCCTGATCCGGATCATCAAAACTGCGTACTTGTAGAATATAGGTCGCTACTGGTGCAACAGGTTCTTCAGTTACCAGTCCCGGCTCATTCACAGTTTCAGGTGCAGCTTCCTCAGTTCGAGGAGCTTCTACAATGACCACAGCATCCTGTTTATTGGTTTCAGGCACAGCCTGTTCAGGAATTGGAGTAACCTGCTGTTTCGGCAACAGGTCATAGAAGCGATAATCCTTGTTGGTGTCTTCCTCTTCATAATGCTGAGAAGTGATCTGATCATTGTTTGGTTTTACAGGTTCCCATGGCTTCCACAGCATGAGCGCCACCAGAAAACTTAACACGATTAAAATGATCACGAGTGTGCCTAACCATGCAGGAATCAATGGCTTCTTTGGCTTGTTCGGACGTTCAGATACACCGCGTTGCGTTTTTCCAAACACTGGGGATTTCCTCTTGTATTTATTTTACCAGACAGAGAAAGGCATAACCGGTGTTATGCCTTACTCTCTGCATCGTATGTGATCGTAATACAAATGTCATTATACAAATCACCCACTCCACAGGATATTTTTATGAACTAGATGTCAAATTGGACATCTAGTTCATAGTTTTGGCTGTCTGCTTGCATGCTTACTCTGAACAAAGTTCTTCGTCTCGCGTCAAATAGAAAAGCACTGCTTTACATTTCCACTTCGAGCCCAGCCCTCATCTTGCGAGCATGCAAAGCAGTGCTTTGCTTACATGCTCACTTCGAACAAAGTTCTTCGTCTTGCGTCAATGTAAAAGCAGTGCTTTACATTGACTCAGGAGCTGATACGCCAAGAAGTTCCAGACCATTACGGAGCACTTGACGTACATTTACAGACAACAGCAGACGAGCTTGAGTCAGTTCAGCATCATCACCGAGTACTTTGTTCTCATTGTACCAACCATGGAACAATGCAGCCAATTCTTTCAGATAGTTACCCACCTGGTGCGGTTCATAGCTGTTTGCAGCACGAAACACAATCTCAGGGTAGGCTGCCAGTTTTGCTAGGATTTCAGTTTCAGTATCCAGCTCGAGTTTAGCGGCCAGACCACGTGCAGTCACAGCATCAAAGTTTACGCCAGTCGCAACCGCCTTTTCTAACATACGGCAGATACGTGCATGGGCATACTGGATATAGTACACAGCGTTGTCCTTGCTTTGTGATACTGCGAGATCAAGGTCAAAGTCAATGTGCTGTTCAGACTTACGCATCACATAGTAGAAACGTGCTGCGTCATTACCCACTTCTTTACGCAGGTCACGCAAAGTCACGAACTGACCTGAACGAGACGACATTTGTACCATCTCACCACCACGCCATAAGCTGACGAACTGCACTAACAGCACAGTCAGTTTCTTCGAATCATAACCCAGTGCATCAATTGCAGCTTTTACACGTGCGATATAACCGTGGTGGTCTGAACCCCAGATATCAATGATGTCGGTATAGCCACGTTGTAGTTTATTTAAGTGGTACGCAATGTCTGATGCGAAATAAGTCGTTTGACCATTACGGCGTTTGACCACACGGTCTTTTTCATCACCAAATTCAGTTGATTTGAACCAGATGTTGCCATCTTTTTCGTATAAGAAACCACGTTGATCCAGCGTTTGTAATGCTTCTTCAATTTTTTCTGTCAAAGATGCTTCACTGAACCACTGGTTGAAAGTCACACCAAATTCACCAAGGTCATCTTTAATATCATCAAGAATCGCTTTAAGCGCTGCTTGATGGAACACGCGGTAACCTTCGCCAATTAAGCTTTGAGAATTGAAGATTAAACCATCGATATGTTTTTCTTTATCGCCTGAAAGTACGACTTTATTGCCTTCAGCATCCGGTTCTGCCGCATATTGCACATCTTCATGTACGTCTTTGTAGACATCTGCCACTGGGCGTACATAGGCATCGCCATCCTGGTCGATGATGCTTTGTGCGATCTCTTTAACATAGTCGCCTTGATAGGCATTTTTCGGGAATACCAGTTCTTGGCCAGTCAATTCCAGATAACGTAAATAAGTTGAAGTCGCCAGAATATCCATTTGACGACCAGCATCATTCACATAATATTCCCGGTCAACTTTCGCACCTGTTGCCTCTAACAGATTCGCTACGGTCATACCATATGCAGCACCACGGCCATGACCCACATGCAGGCTAGAAGTTGGATTCGCAGAAACGAATTCCACTTGGATGCGTTTTTCCGCATTGGCCTGGGTACGACCATAAGTCGCTTGTTGCGCCTGGATCTGGTCCAGAACTGCGAAACGCTGATCAGCATTCAGGAAGAAGTTAATGAAACCCGGGCCTGCAATCTCGGCTTTGCTGATATCTGCAACTTCTGGCAAGGCAGCAAGAATTTTTTCTGCTAAATCACGCGGCTTCATACCCGCAGCTTTAGACGCGATCATGGCAATATTTGATGCAAAGTCACCGTGGCTACGGTCTTTGGTACGCGTCAAATTACTTGTATTGTTCCAGTCAGATGGGAGTACGTTTTGTGCCTGTAAGGTTTGCACTGCATGATCGAGAGCTGCTTGGATTGCCGTATTCATAATCAGTCGAAAATAGATATCGCAGAAAAACAGCAAATATAGCAAATTTCAGACTCTTTAGGTAAAACCATTTATGGGGGAATAAAAAATATACGATTGGTAGCTGTAAGATTTATACAAAATTGTCATTTATTCGTTCGTATATCACATAAACAATATCGTAATAAGCAAGTTGCAAAATTTGCTATAAAAATGAATCCTCAATCACTAAAAATAACTTATATTAACCAGACTGAAATAATAAAAAGAGCTTGCAGTGGATTCGCAACAACGTCCGGTTATCTTTGGCAATATTCCTAAACTTCCCGCTAAATGGGCACTGATAATTATCCCTTTCATCCTGTCCTGCCTGATGAGCGGTATCATTTCTTTCATTAATATGCTGCGTACTTTGGGCTGGATTGAAGGTTTTATTACCTTATCGCTGCACAACTGGATGATTTCCTAGGCGTTTGCTTTTCCGATCGTGCTGCTATTGTTGCCATTCATACGTAAGCTCACTGGCCTGTTGGTGGATATGAGTGGCTCACAACTGCCGAAGTAGATTGATTGATTGCATACAACTCACAAGTTGATTTACCTGCCGATTTTGAAAAGTATACAGCTGGCCCGAATGATCAATTTTCAGGACTCTGGCTTGCACTAGAGCAAGCCGGAAGATCTCCAGCTTTTTGAGATTAAGCAGGACAAAAGGATTACCAAGATTGTTCTAGCAGGAACTACACCTGACCTTGTACTGCTTAAAACACGCTTAAGGTTTCGTAGGATTATTATCTGACAAATAGAAACTTGGACGATAGCTCAATCCCTGAGATTTGAGCATACCCTAAGAATCAAAGCACATATTCGACAATGGCCCGGATAATCCCCAATACCAGGCCGATAAAGGCCCCGACCACCACGCCGTTGACCCGGATCATATGCAGATCGCCACCGACCTCATTTTCAATCTTGTCAATCATTTCACGTGAATCCCACTCATGAATCCGTTCACTGATAAAACGGATGACTTTCTCGCTGTATTGATCACTTAAGTCAACTGCCATATTACTCATACGGTTATTCAGTAATTCACGCACTGAACTGTTGGAAATGATATTTTCACCCACTTGCTGAATGGCAATACGTAGATTCTCTGCAATACCGGAATCTGCTTTTTCCAGATCTGCCTTGATCGCATCACAGAGAATCACCACGGCACCACTAATGAAGTTCAGTACCTGTGGGCTGTCCAGCAGGGCATCTTTGGCAGAATTTAGACGTTGACTGGCATCACTATCATTGTCAGCCAGTTGCAGCATCAGCTGATGGGCAGACTCTTCAATCTTTAAGCGCCAAGGATGATCGGGATCTGCCAGCATGGCTTCGACGCGCTGAATTACCGAGTCGATACTGCGCTGTTGCACGTCAATCCCGATCCAGCTGGCACCCTTTGCCAATTTCCACACCCCCATTTCCTTAAACAGGGTACGAGTCAGTTCACGGGTCTGCTTCGGATGTGATGTCATCCAGGCATGTACCAGATCGAGACCACGTTGCAATACGTCCTGATGGAAGTCATTTTCCAGCACGGCACGTAGCATCTCACTGGCCAGATGATTGATCTGGGTGCTTTTCACCCATTGCACACTATTGCTCTGAATAAAGCCGGAAATCTGTTCCTGACCGACAAATTCAAAGATCCGTGGAGCAGTCTGCTGGATGACCTGAGTCACCTGACGGTTATTCTCTGGATTTGCCAGCCAGCGGCCTGCTACCAGGCTCAGGTCGGTACTGGCCAGACTACGCTCCACAATCTGGGGAGACAGGAAGTTTTCCTGCACAAAGCGACCCATCGACTCGGCAATACGAGCCTTATTGCGTGGAATGATCTCGGTGTGATCACGCAGAAACCTGGGAATGGGCAACTTGCCAAAAGGATTGCGGAACAGAACGGTAATTGCGTACCAGTCTGCCATTCCACCTACCACACCCGCTTCTGCAGACAGTATCAGGATATGGACCAACCATACATATTCTGGCAGTAATTTGGCAGCGACCATCAGTGCCAGCCAGGTGACGACAGCCACAATTAAGGCAATGGTGGCAAAACGTTTACTGCGTTGCAGGCTCGGTGAACTGGTCTCTGTCTGCATAAAGACTCCTATTTAGTCGTAGTCACGGGCTGTGGCTGCAGTATCTCACCTGTTGGGCTCAGACCATATTTAGCGCCGAGCGATTGTAGAATCAAGCGAGCATCGAAGGCATCTTTGGGCGCCTGTCCCTGTTTAAAGCATTCAATCGTATAGGCAATCTGTGCTGGCTCTACAGTGACACGATACGGCATGTCATAGAAGGGATCAGGCCAATAAAAGGGATGCCGGCGATAATAGCCATAGGGATATGGCATGGGTGTGGGATAGACGATTGCTTCACGCGGAGGTCGTTGGGTACGGTTGCTTGGATCATCCAGCACCCGAAAGAACTGGAAACCATTCTGTATAGTCGTCTGGGCCGCCTTAACCAAGGTAATTTCTTCAGCTGTCCCAAAGCTCATGTTTGGACGCGCCTTGAAATTAATCCGGTAAGTCTGGGCATTGAGAGGTGTAGTATTGTACTGGCCGAGCTGGTCAAAGGTCAGTGGTTTGGAAGGTGTCGTTGCACAGCCTGAAAGCAGGGTAGTGCTTGCAAATGCTAAGGCGATGATGGTCTTTTTCATCTTCGTTCTCCTGATGGGGTGATCCAGCGACAGCAGTACCTAAAAATTCCTAGAAACTGCTATTCGGCTGGGTCAGGAAACTTAATTCTTCCTCGGTAGATTCACGGCTCAGAATCTGGTTGCGATGTGGGTAGCGTCCAAAGCGTTCGATAATGATTTTATGCTTGATTTCATATTCGAGATTAGACGGATTACCGAGGCGTTGAAATAGTTTGAAGGCATATTCATGAATCAGTCTGGATTCACTGTGCATGAACGGCATATATAAAAAAGCCCGCTGTTCCGGACTGAGCTGCTTGTCCAGATCCAGGCTAATGGCTTCCTGTGCCAGAGCTAGAGCCAGGCTATCCTGGGCAAAAGCACGTGCAGTACCCCGAAAAATATTGCGAGAAAACTGGTCCAGAACAATGATTTCTGCCAGACGGCCTTCGGCAGTTTTACGCCAGGACCATAATTCGGCCTGACTTGCCTGTTCCAGAATTTCTGAAAATTGCTCAGTCAAACTTTGGTCGAAATGGTCGCTTTTGGCAAACCAGTTCGGCTGGTTCTCGGCACTAAACCAGAAGTCCAAAATATCTTGATAATTCATAAGGTTTACAATTCATTAGCATTTATTTGTTAATAAAATCACAAATTTTACATGTCTTATAGAGAAAGTTTGTGTTAAAAATTTGCGGAATTAAAATCAATGGTTTGCCTGAAAAGCAGGCAGGGTGTAATGTGCGGATCTAAAATCACGTTATACTCTTATAAAATGATGATTTTATTTTAATAGTTTAGCCCATTAAGCGAGATTGTAATGAGTCAACCTGAATCGACCAGCCAAGCTGTATTACCAACTTGGGTGGATTCGTCGCTCATCAAGGGGATGCTGCGCGGAATTGAGCGAGAAAGCCTGCGTATGCAAGGTAATGGCTTTCTGTCGCAAAGGCCGCATCCTGTAGCACTAGGTTCAGCCCTGACTCATCCGCATATCACCACTGACTATTCTGAAGCCTTGATGGAGTTTATTACTCCGCCAAAAGACAGTATTCGTGGCGCTTTGGATTACCTGATGGATATCCATGCCATCGTACATCGCAAACTGGAAGATGAAGAAAAGCTGTGGCCGATGTCGATGCCATGCATGCTCGACAGCAGCGATGACAGCATTCCACTGGCGCAGTACGGTTCTTCCAATATTGGTTTATTCAAGACACTTTACCGTCGTGGTCTAGGTGTGCGCTATGGTCGCCGTATGCAGACCATTTCGGGCGTACATTATAATCTGTCTTTCCCGGATCATTTCTTCGAAGCGCTACAGGCCAACGAAAGTGATGAATCACTGCGTAACTTAAGCCTGCAGGATTACCGTAGCCACCGTTATATGGGGCTGATCCGTAATTTTATCCGACTGACACCATTGGTGATGTTCCTGGTCGGTGCTAGCCCGGCAGTGTGCCAATGCTTTATGACCGGTCGTGACCATCAGCTGTTGCCACTTACTCGCGGCACCTTATATACCCCATATTCAACTGCATTGCGCATGGGCCGTTTCGGTTATCAGAACTCAGCCCAAAAGCAGCTCGGTATTCATTACAATAACTTGCAGGACTATCTGGAAGGTCTGCAAAAAGCAGTTAAAACACCATATAAACAATTTACCCGTCTGGGCCTTGAAGATGCAGCAGGACAACCAATCCAGATCAATGATCATGTGCTACAGATCGAAAATGAATATTACAGTCTGGTACGTCCAAAGCAGGTGCCAGAAGCCGGTGAAACTCCATCACAGGCACTGGCAAATCGTGGTATTGGCTATGTGGAACTGCGTGCAGTGGATGTCAATCCATACAGCCCGATCGGGATTGATGAACATACCGCAGGCTTCCTGGAAGTAGTTGCACTGTACTGTTTATTGCAGGACAGCCCGGCACTGCTGAGCGATGAGCAGGACATCATCGAAAAGAATCAGGCTGAAGTGGTCAATCGTGGTCGTGCTCCGAATGCGGCTATTCTGGAAAATGGTCAAAAATATCTAATCGAAGACTGGTGTGCAGTTCATCTGGCGCGCATGCAGCCGCTGGCAGAATTATTGGATGCAGCATATGGCAATAATCTTTACACGACGGCCATGAAAACCATGCAAATCCGTGTTGATGAAGTCGATGCGACACTTTCTGCGCTTGTGGTGGGTGATATCCGTAAGCAGGGTGGCATGTGGCATTTCGGCCAGGTGCTGGCACAGCAGCATGCTGCGGTTTATCAAGCGCATCAGCTCAGTAAAAAAACCACTGCATATTTTGATGAGTTAGTACAAAAGTCCTTGCAGCAACAGCAGGAACTCGAGCAAGATAGCAGCATCAGCTTTGCTGAATATCTCGCTCAATTTCGATAAAAAACAAGAGGATCGACCATGAAATGGGGTTACCGCTTCGTGAGTGGTGCGTTATTTGCCGCATCCGTGATGGGGATGGCATTTGCATTATATCTAGAACATGTGCAGGGCCTTGAGCCTTGCCCGTTGTGTATTTTTCAGCGTATTGGCCTGATTGGTCTGGGGATTATTTCTTTCATTGCTTTCTTGCATAATCCGAAAGCAAATGGCATGAAACGCCTGTATGCCTTTTTAGGATCACTGAGTATTTTGTGGTCCGCAGGTGTAGCAGGACGTCATGTCTGGCTGCAAAACCTGCCGCCGGATAAAGTACCAAGTTGTGGTCCGGGTCTGGATTACTGGCTAGAAACCTTGCCAATGAAGTCGGTGTTCCAGCAGGTACTCAGCGGTTCAGGTGAATGTGCCAAAGTGGACTGGACTTTTCTGGGGCAGTCTTTACCAGTCTGGTCACTGGTATTTTTCTGTATCTTGTTACTAGTCAGTTTATGGCAGTTATTCCGTAAATATCAGACGGCGCCAGTCAAACGCCTAAGAGATAAATACTGATGCAAATAAAAGCCCTCATTTGAGGGTTTTTTTTATAACTGAATCAGGTCAGAGCAATGCCTTCAACACTTTCCAGATCCATCATATATTCATGGATCTGGTCAAAGACTTTGTCCTCCACACTTGGATAGAACCAGCGCACGATCTGTTCAGCCACTTGTGGGTGAAACCGGATTTCAAAATGGTTCAATCCATAGAAAATCGCTTTATGGGAGTCTGGAACTTTCAACTGAAAACGCGGGTTTGGATGTTCACCGAGCGCACTTTTGACACTGACCAGATAATCCCCAATCACATTGCGGGTGCGGTTATGCCGGTTTTCATATTCAATTGTACCGGCCACCAGATAGGTCTGGATATGTGATGGAATCGGTGCCGGCTTACGGTTATCATCCATCAGGCCAATCCTGACTTCATTATGTTCCCAGTCATCATCCCGAACACTGCCGTGGCGCAGATCCAGAATGCCATTACTGCGGATATTTACCACATGACCAATGATCTTTCCAAACGGGAAGCGTCCCAGTTTATCCTGCAGGCTAAAACCAAAGCGCTCTAATGCTGCACCATGATGTGGTGAGCCGAGGCAGACCAGATTGTCGATCATATTGACCCATTCATAGACATGCTGTTTGCCATAGAACAGGGCACTACGAGCGACTAATCCGCCCATACTGTGTCCGATCAGATCAATACTGGTAATGCCGGGATTCCGGGTGATCAAGTCATGCAGGGTATTGGCCAGACTATGGCCATTGGCGGAGATACGGCGTCCGGAATTATAGTTGAGGTACAACATGGTATTGTTATCACGCTGCGTCAGCAGCTTTTCACCAATCCCTTCATGCTTATGATTGGACCAGGTCAGATGATTCATACATAAGCCATGCACGAATATAGTAATCCGGCCAGTCAGTTCGCCTTGCTGCAATGAAGTATAGTGATCATAAACCACCATCGGCAATGCGATCGGATTTTGATGCTTGAGCAGATAGTCGCCAATGATGCCATTTAGCACACCAACCAGAAAATGCAGGCTCGGCGTCAGCGGCTTGTCATGCAGACGTGGGAATCTGGTAATAATACGGCGTAGTCCAGGGGCAACCATGGTATTGCCATAGTGAAACAACAGGTCATAGGAACGTTGATAGAGCCGGACAATGGCAGGCAGGTTCTGGATTTTTTCTGAATGACGTTCACTTAAACCAAAGAAACTATATAAGATTTCACGCTGGATAGTCTTGATCAGTTCTTGGGCAACATCATTAAACCGCATGGTAACAAGCTGAGCAAGTCCTTCCAGTACATCTGCCTGGGTAGGAGGAGTACGATCCCACTTGCAATAGGTTTCATGCAATGGCGTTAAGCTTGTCATCGGATCCGTTCCTTTCATCAATGCGAATATCTGAGACCTTTCTTTTTAAAGATGTTCGCGGTATAAATTCTTCTGAACTTTGATGTTTCTAATTTTTCTGGGAATATTCTTAAAATACCGAGGAACGTGAAGAACTGCGGTGTTTTTTGTCGGACAATTCACCAAAAACAGATTAGATAACGATGATCCATCTCTCATATATAAAATAGATTTTGATTAAAATATAGGCGCTTTTTATTAATAATTGATGAATGTCATTTACTTACACGGCTTTCGAAGCAGCGCTGCCTCGATCAAGGGCCAACTGCTTCAGCAGTATTGCGAAAAAAATCCACAAATTCAGGTGCATTTGCCGGATCTGAACATGTCACCTGTGGAGACAATTCAGCACATGTCAGCGCTGATTGAGTCACTGGATCATGTAAGCTTAGTGGGCAGTAGCCTGGGGGGATTTTATGCGACACATCTGGTCGCCAAGCACAGTGTGCCGGCTGTACTGATCAATCCGGCCATGCGACCATGGCAGCTGTTCCGCGAACTGTTCGATGATGAGCTGCCGTTACAGGTGCATCCGAACTGGCGTTTGGATAATTCACATCTTAATCAGCTGGAAGGACTGGCACTGCCAACTGCACAAGATGCAGACAAAATACTGGTACTGTTACAACAAGGCGATGAAGTTTTGGATTATCGTGAAGCACATCGCTATTATAGTGCTGCTCATCCTCCGGCGATGCTGATGACTGAGGCCAATGGCAATCACGGGATGGATGATTTTGCGGAGAAAATTCCGCTGGTGTTACAGTTTTTATTGGACTGCATAAAAAAGGAAACCGAATAACGTGTCTCAATATACGGCTCAATCTCTTGAAGTTCTGTCTGGTCTGGACCCGGTCCGTCGTCGTCCGGGCATGTATACCGATACCACTCGTCCGAACCATCTGGCGCAGGAAGTGATTGACAATGCTGTGGATGAGGCACTGGCCGGGCATGCCAACAAAATTACCGTGACAGTCTATAAAGATGGCTCGTTATCAGTCGAAGACAATGGCCGTGGTATGCCGGTGGATATTCACCCGGAATATGGTCAGAGCGGGATTGAAATCATCCTGACTAAACTGCATGCCGGTGGCAAGTTTAGTACCGATAATTACCAGTTCTCTGGTGGTCTGCATGGTGTCGGGATTTCAGTGGTCAATGCGCTGTCGACCCGTGTCGAAGTGGCCGTCCAGCGTCAGGGTAACCTGTACAAAATGGCCTTTGAAAATGGTGAACCGACAGGTCCGCTGGAAGTGCTGGCAGGTAAGGCACCCAAACGCGCGTCTGGGACTACGGTGCAGTTCTGGCCAGAAGCCAAATACTTCGATTCACCAAAATTTGCCCTGAAAGCGTTAAAGCATAATCTTAAAGCCAAAGCTGTTCTGGCCGCGGGTTTAGAGATCAATTATATCGATCAGATTAATGATGAGAAGATCACCTGGCAGTTTGAAAATGGTCTGGTCGATTATCTGATGGATGAGCTGGAAGACCGTGAGATCATCCCAGCACCCGCTTTTGTTGCAACGGGTGATGCCGAACGAGCCAGTGCTGAATTTGCCATTTGCTGGAATGTTGAAGGTGGCGAAAGCATCCAGGAATCCTACGTCAACCTGATTCCAACTGCGCAGGGCGGTACGCATGTTAACGGCCTGCGTTCGGGTGTGACTGATGCGATGCGTGAATTCTGTGAATTACGTAATCTGTTGCCGCGTAACATGAAGCTGTCTGCCGAAGATGTCTGGGACGGCGTGAACTATATCCTGTCACTGAAATTCCAGGAACCGCAATTCTCAGGTCAAACCAAAGAACGCCTGTCGAGTCGTGAAGCGGTCGGGGTGGTGCAGAATATTGCCAAAGATGCCTTTGCATTATGGTTGAACCAGAATTCAGATATCGCCATGCAACTGGCTGAAATGGCCATTTCCAAAGCAGGACGCCGTCTGAAAGCGGCCAAGAAAGTTGAACGTAAGAAAATTGTTGCGGGTCCAACTTTGCCGGGGAAACTGTCGGATTGTGTAGGCCATGATCTCGATCAATCTGAATTATTTATTGTGGAAGGTGATTCTGCCGGCGGTTCAGCCAAGCAGGCGCGTGACAAGAATTTCCAGGCGATCATGCCAATTCGAGGTAAGATTCTGAATACCTGGGAGGTCTCTTCTGATGAGGTGCTGGCGTCTCAGGAAGTACATAATATCGCGATTGCCATTGGGGTGGATCCGGGTTCGGATGACCTGTCTGAACTGCGCTATGGCAAGATTTGTATTCTAGCCGATGCCGACTCGGATGGTCTGCATATCGCGACTTTGCTTTGTGCATTGTTTGTGAAGCATTTCCCAACGCTCGTCGAAGAAGGGCATCTGTATGTCGCCATGCCGCCTTTATTCCGAATCGATGACAACAAAGATGTGCACTATGCTCTGGATGAAGAAGAGCTGAATAGCATCCTGAAAAAATGCAAAACCAAGAATCCGCAAATTACTCGATTCAAAGGTTTGGGTGAGATGAATGCCAGCCAGTTACGTGAAACCACACTTGATCCAAACACACGTCGTCTGGTGCAACTGGACCTGGATGATGCCCATCATACCGCAGGTTTACTGGATAAATTGCTGGCGAAAAAACGTGCCAGTGACCGCAAAGACTGGTTAGAGCAAAAAGGTAATCTGGCAGATCTGGTGGTTTAAACTACCGATTTTAAGCAATCAAAAAATCCCGCCAGAGCGGGATTTTTTATGAATCAAGATTAGACATCGCATAAAGAACAGTTAACGCCGCGGCAATTATGTAAAACCGAGCTGCGTGCGCTATTTTTGTTGGTACCGGGTCCTTCTACCAGAGGCCCTGCAAGTTGTTCAGCACCTGAACCCGGACGCCATTTGCTTTTCATATTAATTTGCTGATGACCAGTAATCATCGGTTTAGCTAAAGTCTGCTGTTGGCAATAATTACATTCAATCGTATCGGTCGAGATACGGGCAATTGGAACCCGTTGTTCAAAAATCCCCTCGCAATGCTCACAGCGGAAATCATATAACGGCATTTCTGTACTCCTGTAGCATGAAGGCCTTAAATTAAAAAGACGAGTAGCCGAAGGCTTTAGGTTGGATGACTACCCGTTGCGAAGCTAAAACAACAATAAATTGTAAAACTAGCGTTTATGCCCCCAGAACTTATCATCGTTCAGCGCACCCTGAGGCAGGATATTCTGTTCAAAAATTGAAGTTGGCAGAGATACGGTACATGCACAGTTCGGAATATCCACGATGCCACCGATACGGCCTTCAACTGGTGCCGCAGTCAGTAACATGTATGCTTGTGAACCGGTAAAGCCGAAGTTTTCAAGGTATTTGATCGCTTTTAAACACGCTTGACGATATGCCACAGTGGCATCCAGATAATGGTTTACGCCATCTTCAACGCTGATGCCTTCAAAGGTCAGCCACTGATCATAAGCCGGACGCACATTACTCGGCACAAAGATTGGAGAATCGATATTGTATTTTTCCATACCGCCTTTGATCAGGTCGAAGCCCACACGGGTAACACCGTCCATTTCGATCGCGCCACAGAAACCGATTTCACCATCTCCTTGCGAGAAGTGCAGATCGCCCATCGAGAAGCCAGCACCTTTCTGATAAACAGGGAAGTAAATACGGCTACCTGCTGCCAGGTCTTTAATGTCCGTATTCCCGCCATGTTCACGTGGTGGAACAGTACGTGCCGCTTCAGCTGCCATACGGTCGAATTCGGCACCTGTTACGCCACGCAAAACGGCAGTACGCGGATCAGGTGGGTTAGCCTGACCTTTAGGAACCAGTAACGCTTCACGGCGATTCCATTCCTTTAGCAAATCATGCGATGGCAAGGTTCCCATTAATCCAGGATGTTTTAAGCCGGCAATACGCACGCCCGGAATATGACGTGAAGTCGCAAATAAGCCTTTTAAATCCCAGATGGCTTTGTCAGCTTCAGGGAAATAGTCAGCCAGGAAGCCACCGCCATTTTCCTTGGCAAATACGCCCGAGAAACCGACATCTGAAATTGGCTGAATGTCGAGCAGGTCAATTACCAGCAAGTCACCTGGTTCAGCACCTTCTACATAGAAAGGTCCGGTCAGTGGATGGGCACGGGTGAGGTCGACATTTTTGACATCAGAAATGTCATCAGTATCTTTAATCTGCGCATCGAGGAAATCCAGACTTTCAATCAGGATTTCTTCACCCGGTTTCACCGAAGTCAGAAATGGTAAATCCGGATGCCAGCGGTTATGTCCAATTTCCGCCTGTTCTGCCAGCGGAACCCCCGGTTTAATTTTAATATGTTGCATGTTTTATCCCCTGTGTTGAGGTCGAATAAAGCTAGTTTTTGATGTTATTGCCCGTGTCATCCATGATGAACAGCGGATCTTCGATCACGCTTTCAACAGGAACTGACTGAACCTGGATCGTTTTGCCGTCATAATCAATGATGATCTGACCGGCTTCTGGATGCTGAATAAAAAACCTGGCGAGTTGTGGCTCAACCAGAACCCGAAAGCGGCGACTCAAGCCTCGTGCACCGAAGCGAACATCGTGTCCGGTAGACAGAAACTGGGTGGCAGCGGGTGTGAGTTCAACCGTGCGGCTCTGCTTACAGAGTCGCTGATTCAGTTTCTCGATTTCCAGACTGACCAGTGTTGGCGCGAAATCAGCTTCTACCGCTTCATAATTCAGAATGCGTTCAATACGATTCAGAAACTCTGGATCAAATTTCTTGTACAAGGCGCGTTCGGTAATCTGGCTGTCATCCAGTTTGGCCAGTCGGGCCAGTTTCTGAATAGGCTTTGGAAGCTTGGCCAGCTGTCTTAAGCGTGCCTGAGCATCTTTGGCGCCGACGTTACTGGTCATAAAGATCATGCAGTTTTTGAAATCCAGCACTTTGGTGCCTGCGGTCAGCTTTAAGGTTCCGGTTTCCAGAACGTTGAGCAGACCGCGAATGACTTCGGTACTGGCTTTTTCAATTTCATCAAACAGCACAATACCTGGCTTGGAAAAACTGCCCTGAATATGAGCTTCATCAAACAGGGTATTGCCTTCTTTAGAGCCGACATAGCCTGGAGGGGCACCTGTCAGTGCCGCAGCATAATGTTCCTGTGCCAGTGTGTTCATGTCGATCCGGCAGAATGCATCGGGCTTGCCATGGATTGCCTCAGCAATCAGCCGAACCGTTTCAGTTTTCCCCACACCCGTCGGTCCTAGCATCAATGTGACTGCCAGTGGCCGGGTGGGAGCATTAAAATCTGCCTTGACGGTTAAGAGCATGTTTTCAATTTCATCCAGGGCAGTACGCTGCCCAATGATATGACCACGGACATGCTGCATGACTTTTTCAGGATCAAAGCTAAAGCGAGAGGTACGTGCAATACGTTCTTTGCTCTGCATCTCATAACGCTGTTTGGCCAGGGTTTCCTGATTGGCACTGATGCGGTCGCTGGCAAATGTCATATCGAATACCTCCTCTCAGACCAAACTTAAGATGCTTCTTTTTCTAAGCCTTCATGTGGCAGATTGCCGATTGGGCATTCTGCAACACCGATGGTAGAGCGGGTAATTTTTTCCACGTTCTCTTGCGCTTTTTGAGCATCCAGAACCCAGGTTTTGTAGAAGTCGAATAGACAGTCCGCAACGCCTTTATCGCCGTCACCATTGTTATAGACACCGGTATAGCCGCGGTGCAGTAATTTAAATAAATGGTTTTGTGACTGGTCGTATTTACGTGCATCACGAATTTCATGCAGTGACAATTGCGCGTATTGGATGCCGTTTTCTTCTGTACCACATTCGCCCAAGGTACGGCCGTCGAAGCCGACTACCGCAGAGTGACCGAAATAGGTGTAAACGCCGTCAAAACCGGTACAGTTGGCAACAGCAACATAAACGTTATTTGCCCATGCCATGCATTTCGCCATGTTGATCTGCTGATCTGCAGCCGGGTACATATAGCCTTGGCAACGCACCACCAGTTCAGCGCCTTTCATGGCACAGTCACGCCAGATTTCTGGATAGTTACCGTCATCACAGATGATCAGTGATATCTTGATACCCTTCGGTCCTTCAGTCACATAAGTAGTGTCACCTGGGCACCAGCCTTCAATCGGGCACCATGGGATAATCTTGCGGTATTTCTGAACGATTTCGCCCTTGTTATTAATCAGGATCAAAGTGTTATAAGGCACCTTGTTTGGATGTTCCTCATGTTGTTCACCGGTAATCGAGAACACGCCCCAGACGTTGGCTTCAATACAGGCTTGCGAGAAAATCGCGGTTTCATCGCCTGGAATGGTGGCAGCGGTTGCCATCATCTCGTCATGGTCGTACATAATGCCCATGGTGCTGTATTCGGGAAAAACAATCAGGTCCATACCCGGAATACCCTGTTTGATTCCTTTCAACATTTCAGCAATTTTTTTTGCGTTCTTAAGCACTTCCGCTTTAGTGTGCAAACGAGGAATTTTGTAGTTTACAACTGCCACACCTACTGTATCTGGGCTGCTTGAGATATCACCGTGACGCATTCAAATTTCTCCAACTCTTTTATCGATTCAACTTTATGATTCGAGTGTCGCGTGAAATGCGTTACAGCAAAATACGTTGAATTGCGTATATGGAGGCGTAGACTGAAAGGAATTTTTAAATGTGAATAATCAAATAAAATATTAAAATTAGCTGCCGATTAATTAAGTGAAATAGAAATAAAAAATCCCCCGACGAATCGAGGGATGTAGAGAAAAATTACAGCCAGATTAAACCAGCAATATTAAACAGAAAGATACTTACTGATGGTGGTCTCATCGACATTTTCACGGACATTTTCATAAGCAAAGCGGCCCTTATCAATCACCAGGAAGCGATCTGCCATCGCCATGGTGAAACTCAGCACCTGTTCAGAGACCACAATGGTCAGATCACGCTGGTCACGAATTTCTTTCAGAGTTCTGGCAATGTCCTTGATAATAGAGGGCTGAATCCCTTCCGTTGGTTCATCTAGCAGCAGTACTTTAGGATTAGTCGCTAAGGCACGAGCAATTGCTAATTGCTGTTGTTGCCCACCCGATAAGTTTCCACCTTTACGTTTGCGCATATCCCAAAGTACAGGAAACAGCTCATACAGGTCATCCGGGACTTTGCCGTGCGCAGAAGCCGGTAAACCGGTCTGGATATTTTCCAGTACGGACATGGTAGAGAAAATCATCCGGCCCTGCGGCACATAAGCCACACCATTTTCTACGCGCTGGTAAGGATCCAGTTTTTCCAGATTCTTGCCATCCAGCTTGATTTCACCTTTGGTATTTTTAATATCACCAATCAGGGTTTTGAACAGGGTGGTTTTACCCATGCCGTTACGGCCCATGATTGCCACAATTTCCTTCGGCTGGATCTTCAGTTCCAAGTCGTGAATCACCTGACTTTGTTTATATCCTGAACACAAAGCATTAATTTCTAATAATCCGCTCATAGTGGCCTCCTTAGTGTCCCAGATAAACTTCAATCACTTTTGGATCATTTTGTACATCGTCCATTTTTCCGGCTGCCAGAATTTTGCCCTGGTGCAGTACTGTGACTTTGTCCGCAATGGTTTTGACGAATTCCATGTCATGTTCAATCACCAGCACAGAACGTCCTTTGCTGATTTCCCGTAACAGTTGCGCCGTCTGCTCACGTTCCGAGACACTCATCCCTGCGACAGGTTCATCCAGCATGAGCAGCTGTGGGTCTTGCATGAGTAACATGCCAATTTCCAGCCACTGCTTCTGGCCATGAGAGAGCAGACCGGCGGAGGTATCCAGCAGGTCAGTCAGGAAAATTTTGCCAGCAACTTCACGAATACGCTCATCGACATCTTTGGTGCGTCTGAAGAACAGCGCACCAAAGACATTACGGCCACGCGGGAAGGACATTTCCAGGTTGTCATAGACCGACAGATTTTCATAAATATTCGGGTTCTGGAATTTACGCCCAACCCCTTTACGGACAATGTCGAACTCTTTCAGTTTAGTCAGTTCAATATCATTAAACTTGATCGTGCCTGACGTTGCTTTGGTCTTGCCGCAGATCAGATCCAGCACTGTGGTTTTGCCGGCTCCATTGGGACCGATCACCACATGGACTTCGTTTTTATCCAGATAGAAGTTGAGATCACTGACTGCCTTGAAACCGTCGAAGGACACGGTGAGATCTTCAATGACCAGTACCGGTTTACTCATTTCTACGCCGACTTTGTTCATTTCACACCTCCTTCCACAATTGGATCGATCGTTTTATCCGGATTACTACTTGGCGGTGGCGAAGTGCTGTCGATCGGTTTCTTTTTCAAGAACAATGGACGAACATATTTTTCATACAGACCCGCTAAGCCATTCGGTAAGAACATGACCACACCGATGAACAATGCACCGAGGAAATACAACCATACTTCAGGAAAGGCTTCAGAGAAGTAAGTTTTACCCAGGTTCACCAGAACGGCACCATACACTGCCCCAATCAGTGACAGACGACCACCGACTGCAGCCAGAATGACCATTTCAATCGAAGGTACGATGCCGATAATCGTTGGTGACATGAAGCCGACTTGCAGGGTAAACATCGCACCACCAATAGATGACACCACAGCTGCGAAACAGAAAATGAAGACTTTGTACATGGCCACGTCATAGCCAGAGAAACGTACACGTTCTTCTTTGTCACGCATCGCAGAAAGCAGACGACCGAGTTTAGAACTGAGGACAAAACGGCTGATCATGATCACTGCAATGAGCAGCAGGGCATTAATGTAGTACAGGACATATTTGGCTTCATCGGTACGGATATCCCAGCCATGCAGGGTTTTCAGGTCTGTAATCCCGTTAATGCCGCCAGTGAAACCTTGTTGACCAATAATCAGAATGGTCAGGATCGCTACAATGGCTTGCATGATGATCGAGAAGTACACATCACCGACACGACGGGTAAACATCGCGAAACCGATGATGAAGGCAAGCAAGATTGGAATGATGATGATGGCAAACAAAGTAAACCCGAAGCTATGGAAAGGTTCCCAGAAGCCTGGCAAGCTGGTGATCTGGTTCCAGTCCATAAAGTCTGGAATTCCTGGCGTAGTTTGCGCTGCTGTAGATTGCATGTCTGAAGCTTCAAGTTTCAGGAACATGGCCATGCAGTAGCCGCCAATGCCAAAGAAAATCCCTTGACCTAAACTTAAGATACCACCGTGTCCCCAGCACAGAACCAGGCCGATTGCGACAAAAGCAAAAGTCAGATATTTACCCATCAGATTCAGACGGAAAATATCCAGGAACATTGGCATGACCAGCAGGATCAGTACCGCAAGAATCACCAGACCAATCGCACCTTCTTTACCGCCTAAAAAGGCATTCATTAGATTTTTCATAATATCTCTCCTGAATCCCTATTTACGTACTTTGATTGAGAAGAGACCCTGAGGACGCAGCATCAGGATAATAATGACTGTAGCCAGTGTGAGGACTTTAGCGACAGAACCAGAAAGGAAGAATTCCAGAATAGATTGTGCTTGCGCGATACTGAATGCAGAGGCAACAGTGCCAAGCAAGCTTGCAGCGCCGCCGAAGACCACGACTAAGAATGTATCGACGATATACAGCGAACCGGCTGTAGGACCAGTAGAACCGATGGTTGTGAAGGCTGCACCCGCAATACCTGCAAGCCCACAACCCAAGGCAAAGGTTAAGCTATCAACACGTTTGGTATTGATCCCGACAGCACCACTCATAAAGCGGTTCTGGTTGGTTGCACGAAGCTGTAAACCCCAGCGTGAACGGTAAATCAGAAAGTAGACAAATGCAGTAACACAGAGGGTAACGCCCACCAGGAACAGACCATTGATAGGAATATCGATGGCTTCCGTCGGTTGATAAGAACCCATTAACCAGTCAGGTAAAGTCGGGCTGACTTCCTTGGGGCCGAAAATAGAACGGAACAGCTGCTGCATGATGAGGCTTAAGCCCCATGTTGCAAGAAGTGTATCGAGTGGCCGTTGATAGAGCCGGCTAATCATGAGCCGTTCCACCATGTAACCGATAATGCCTGCTGTGAGGAAGGCTGCAATGATTGCAATCAGGAAATAATAAGGTAGGAGTTGAGGGAAAAAACTTTCAGTCAGTGTGGAAATGAAAAATGTCGTATATGCACCAATGGTCAGAAACTCACCATGTGCCATGTTAATTACGCCCATTTGCCCAAAGATAATTGCAAGGCCGAGCGCCATCAATAACAGCACACAGAACACAGAGAGACCATTAAAGCCTTGCATGGCAAATATTGCACCGAATTCTGCAAATGATAGATCCATCGCATCATCCTCCAAGCTTTAAAAAATTGTGTGGAATAAAAAGATCAGGAGAATGGCTTCCCCTGATCATGTGGCTGTTAACTCAGTAACCTTTAGGGAATGGGTTTGGTTTGATTAGACCTTTAGACTCGTAAACAACCTTGAACTGACCATTTGGTTGCACTTGACCAATACGTGATTTGCTCCATAAATGGTGGTTCGGGTCAATTTTTACGTAGCCTTCAGGCGCGTTTTTCATTTCTAGGCCTTTAGATGCTGCAGTCACTTTCGCGACATCGAAGCTACCGGCTTTTTCAACTGCGGCTTTCCATAACCATGGACCAAGGTAGGCTGCTTGTGTTACGTCACCTACCACCGCTTTAGGGCCATATTTCGCTTTAAAGGCTTTTACGAATGCAGCATTATTGGGGTTATTCAGGCTTTGGAAATATTTCATTGAAGAGTAGAAGCCCTTCATGTTTTCGCCGCCAATCCCCAGCAATTCATCTTCAGTCACTGAAAGGGTAAGCAGTGTCTGTTTGTCGCCTGTTACGCCCGCAGCTTTCATTTGTTTGTAGAAGGATACGTTTGAACCGCCCACGACTGCTGCAAAGATGGCATCTGGTTTACGCAGTTTGGTTTTGTTGATGAGGGAACCGAATTGTGTATGGCCCAATGGATAGTATTCTTCGCCAACCACTTTACCTTTCAGTACTTTCTCGATGTGGGTACGGGCAATTTTCATGGTGGTACGCGGCCAGATGTAGTCAGAACCAATCAGATAGAAGGTTTTGGCTTTTTTCTCTTTTGCTAGCCAGTTCAGTGCTTCAAGTACCTGTTGAGTTGCTTCCTGACCGGTGTAGATCACGTTTTTAGATTGTTCTAAGCCTTCATAGAAGGTTGGGTAGTAAAGTAGAGAGTTGTTGCGTTCAATAATCGGCAATACGGCTTTACGAGAGGCTGAAGTCCAGCAACCGAAAATTGCAGCAACACGGTCTTTTTCAGACAATTTACGTGCTTTTTCGGCAAAAGTTGGCCAGTCAGATGCACCATCTTCCTGAATAATTTTGATCTGTCGGCCGAGAACACCGCCCTGTTTATTAATCTGTTCAATTGCCAGACGTTCTGCCTGGATTGAACCAGTTTCAGAAATCGCCATGGTGCCGGTTGCTGAATGTAGCTGACCCACATACACAAACTTGTCATCGACTTTAAGTTTGGTGGTATTGACCTTTGCTGTTGCAGGAGCACTGGCATTGGTTAGTGCTGGTGCCAGCAGGAATGGAACAGCAAGTAAACCTGCCAGTAATCCAGATGTCTTTATTTTTGATTTCAAGCTCATGTCGGGTTCCCCTATAGAATTAGATGTGCTGATGCGCTTAATCATTGGTTTGCGCTTGGTATGGAACTAAGCCTAAGGGGAGTTAAAAAATGAGCATATACGTCACTTTACGTATATAACCTTCAGTCGGATTATTTTTAGATACTGATAGGCTGGGCATAGTTATTGCTTTTAAGAGCAGATATTTAGCTTTATTTGATCTGTATGGACCCAACAGCGAATACCAGTCAGGCACCGCAGCGCGTCATTCATACCCGGCGTAAATACAATACCTGGGTGGTCGATGAAAGTATTGAGGATTACGCCCTGCGCTATGCCCCTAAATCCGTCCGTAAATGGTCACTATGGACAGTGACCAATACGGCACTTGCGGCCGTCAGTTTCCTGGCAATGGAGGCACTTGGAGCAACCATGCTCTGGCAGTACGGTTTCAGTAATGCTTTCTGGGCACTGGTGGTTGTGGCGATTATCATTTTCCTGACCAGCTGGCCGATTGGTTATTATGCTGCCCGTTATAATGTCGATATTGATTTACTGACCCGTGGTGCCGGATTTGGCTATATTGGCTCCTCCATTACCTCGGTCATTTATGCCAGTTTCACCTTTATCTTTCTCGCCTTTGAAGCCGCTATCATGGCGCTGGCATTGGAGCTAGGCTTAGGGATACCCCTGAGTATTGGCTATCTAATTTCAGCACTGGTGATTTTGCCATTGGTGGTCAAAGGCATTGGCTTCATCAATAAGGTGCAGGCCATCACTCAACCACTTTGGTTATTTCTGCTTTTATTACCATGGTGCTTTGTCTTGGTGAAGCAACCTGATTTGATCAGCAATCTTGCATTCATTGAGGGCGCAAAAAGCCAGAGCGCTGCCTTTAATCTGTCTTTTTTTGGTGCATCCTGCACGGTGCTCTTTGCCTTGATCACCCAGATCGGAGAACAGGCGGATTATCTGCGGTTTTTACCCGATAAAAAACATATTCAGCGTAAATGGAATTGGGCAGTCTTTTTAGGTGGACCAGCTTGGATTCTAGGCGGATTTATCAAGATATTCATGGGTATGCTACTTATGGCGCTGGCAATGCAGTATCTGGTTGCCGATTCCGAACTGAGTAACCCCAATTATCTGTACTGGATTGCCTATCAACAGGTGGTCAATCATCCCAGCATCGCTTTATTTCTGACTGTTCTATTTGTCTGCGTCGCCCAGATCAAGATTAATGTTACCAATGCCTATGCAGGGTCATTGGCCTGGTCGAACTTTTTTGCGCGTCTGACGCATAGCCATCCAGGGCGCGTAGTCTGGCTGGTATTCAATATCTTTATCGCTTTGCTGTTGATGGAACTTGGGGTAATCCATGCGGTGGAGCGTGTGCTTGGCTTATATAGTAATGTGGCCCTTGCTTGGATCGGTGCCATTGTTGCGGATCTGGTGATCTGTAAACCACTGGGACTGAGTCCAAAAGGAATTGAATTTCGACGAGCCTATTTATATGACATTAATCCGGTTGGAGTCGGTAGCCTGATCATTGCATCGGTCTTATCCATGCTGTGTTACTGGGGCGTTTTTGGCGAGATTGCCCGATCCTTGGCCGGTTTTATTGCATTGGGTACGGCGATGTTATGTGTACCGCTAATTGCCTGGTTTACCAAAGGTAAATACTACTTGGCACGTCAAGAAAAGCCTGAGCTGAAGTTGGTCGAAACCCAAACCTGTGTAGTCTGTGAGCATGATTATGAAACTGCAGACATGGCCAGTTGTCCAGCCTATAGCAGTCAGATCTGTTCTCTGTGCTGCACGCTTGAAGCACGTTGTCATGACCTGTGTAAGCCGCATGCACGCTGGTCTTCACAGCTCAGAGTTTTTGCAGCCTGGTTCCTGCCGAAATACTGGGTACAACATATTAATACCCGATTGAGTCTGTATATCCTGCTGATTTTCGTCTTAGGCGTGGTGCTGGCAGTTAGTCTGAGCCTGATTTATTTACAGGAGTCTGCCAGCCTGGGTGCTTTGTCACAGCAGCAGGATGCGCTGACAATGCTGTTCGTCAAAATCTATGCCGTACTGTTCCTGCTACTGTGTGTAGCCGCCTGGTGGTTAGTGCTGAATGATGAAAGTCGACGTCAGGCACAGCTGGAAAGTAATACCCAGACTCAACTGCTGATGGATGAGATTGAAGCGCATAAAGTTACCGATCGCCAGTTGCAGGATGCCCGCATTCAGGCTGAAAAGGCCAATGAAGCCAAAAGCCGTTATGTGATTGGTATCAGTCATGAATTACGAACACCGTTGAACAGTATTCTCGGTTATAGCCAGCTACTGCAGAAACAGGAAAAACTGTCTGAACAGGGCGAATCTGCCCTGGGCGTGATTAGCCGGAGCGGTCAGCATCTCACTTCTCTAATTGATGGTCTGCTGGATTTGGCACGGATTGAAACTGGTAAGATTTCTTTGGAAAATTCCAATATCGACCTGCCAAAATTTCTTAAACAGATCGTGCATATATTCGAGCCACAGTTTGCCCAAAAGCAGCTGAAGTTTGATGTGGAGATCAGTAGCAAGATTCCACAGTATGTCCGTATTGATAAAAAACGTCTGGAACAGATACTGATTAATCTGTTGGGTAATGCTTTGAAATTTACCTTGGAGGGGGGAGTCAAATTTAAGGTCGATTACCGTTTTCAGACCGCTTATTTTGAAATTCATGATACGGGTTGTGGGATTGCTGAGTCGGATGTTGAGCGGATCTTCCAGCCTTTTGAACGTGGTCGTAATGTGGTACAGGGCAGCTTTGCCGGCACGGGTTTAGGGCTGCCAATCGTGAAGCTTCTGGTCGATATTCTTGGTGGCGAGCTGACCCTGAGTAGCCAGTTAAAACAGGGTTCAGTGTTTAAAATAAAACTGTATTTGCCTTCTAAATCCCTGATCCATCCGATCGCTGACGTTGCCTCTAATACTGTAACCGGTTATACCGGAGAACGCCGTAAAATACTGG
The DNA here is from genome assembly GCF_001866125.1 of Acinetobacter sp. LCT-H3. NCBI lineage: Bacteria > Pseudomonadati > Pseudomonadota > Gammaproteobacteria > Moraxellales > Moraxellaceae > Acinetobacter > Acinetobacter sp. LCT-H3. The sequence goes on from NZ_MODX01000004.1 coordinate 56,430, forward strand.
TGGTTGATAATGAAGCGACCGATCGTGGTCTGGTTCTGAATTTTCTTAAACCCTTAGGTTTTATTTTAGAAGAGGCAGAATCAGGTTTAGCCTGTTTGCGTCAGGTTCCAGAATTTAATCCTGATCTGATTTTGATGGATTTAAGTATGCCTTTACTGGGCGGCTGGGAAACGGCGAAATTGCTGCGCCAGAATAAAATCACCAATGTACCGATTATTATTATTTCCGCAGATGCTAATGAGCGGATGATTAATCCGGAAACGGATGTATTGAATGAAGACTTTTTAGTAAAGCCGGTCGATCTCAATTTATTATTAAACAAGATTGGCGATAAGCTGGGCTTAAGCTGGCTTCATCAGCATGAGCAGCAGACAGAACAAGAACAGCCTTCTGATCAGAAAGCACAGATCTCCACGCTGGTGGTTGAAAGCGAAAATGAATTGAACCCATCCATTTCATTGTTGAATGTGGCAGAGGTGGTCATTCAGTTGGAACAGTATTTAAGTATTGGTTTTATCCGGGGGGCAAAAGATGTCCTGCATGAATGTGGCCAGCACTTTGAACAATATAACGATATATGGCATCAGATTGAGCAGGATTTAAAACAATTTGATTTTAAAAGAGCAATTCAGCGACTTCATGAGCATGCAGATGTGCTGAAGTAGGGGTAAGGTGGACATGTTGGAAAGTATTTTGATTGTGGATGATATACCTGAAAATCTAAGTCTATTGCATGAGAGCCTGGATCAGGCTGGCTATCAGGTACTTGTGGCGACCAATGGATTTGATGCAATTGAAATTGCGCATCGCATTCAACCCGACATGATCCTGCTTGATGGCAGTATGCCGGAGATGGATGGTTTTGAAACCTGCACTCAGCTTAAAGCCAGTCCAGTGACTGAACATATTCCAGTGATCTTTATGACCGGGCTGACTGAAACCGAGCACATTCTTAAAGGCTTTCAGGTCGGTGGGGTAGACTATGTCACCAAGCCTTTAAATATTGATGAAGTTCGGGCACGAGTAAAAACCCATTTGTTACAGGCTCGTTTAATGCATCAGCAGCGACAAATGCTGGATGCAACCGGCAGTGCGATTCTATCGCTGAATCTGGAAGGTGAAATTATCTGGCAGACCCCAATCGTCAGTGAATTACTGAAAAATCATCAGGTGGATGTACAGCATTTTCAGTCCAGTTTGAATCAGTGGCTACAGGACTTACTCAAGCAGCCAGATCAAGCACATTTACTGCATGGTCAGTATGGTTATGGCCATCAGCAGTTACAGCTTAACCTGCTCACCAAACTGTATGCAGGGCATATCTCTAAACATGTATTGGTGCAGTTGAAAGAGCAGACCCAAATGCCGAGCGCAGAGGAAATCGCGCAGGCTTGTCCCAACCTGACACCGCGTGAAGCAGAAGTGATGCATTGGGTCACGATGGGGAAGACCAACCGGGATATTGCCGAGATCCTGCAACTCAGCCCACGGACGGTAAACAAGCATCTTGAGCATGTCTTTGAAAAGCTCTATGTAGAAACACGGACGGCTGCGGTATTGCATGTCATGTCAGCCTGTCAGAATCAGGCAGTGGCTTAGTTTTCCCTTAGTAGAGAAATCTTTTGGAGGATTTACAACCTCACCCTAACCCTCTCCTAGAAGGAGAGGAGACTTAAAATTTTTATTTAGATCTCGGTATTTTCATTCCAGAGGAAATAGCCGCCATACTGACTTGGTCTAAACTCACCACCAATTTCTTTTCCTTGCTCAGTTAGAAGGTGTTTACCATTTTCATTGAGTTTTAGAAAACCTTTCTCTGTCATCTTATCGAGCAAATCAGCTGTTTTAATTTTGTGCTTTGCGGCGAGTTTAGACGTGGTAAGTCTAGAAAAAGTATTACTTTCTTCATCTACCTCAGTTTCTTTAGAACCAGATTCATTTTTCACTTCATCTAGACTAATTCGGACTTCTTCACTGATACGTATAACCCGCTGAGCTTCCTCGTAGGCTTCTTTAAAGACAATATCATCTTCGTATTTGCGAACCAGAATGCCCATCTCATTATTATTGACCTGACTAAACTCATAGAGATTTAAGCTTGAGATAATACATTCAGACTCATTGAGATAGCATTTAGCATGTAAGTTCTTACAGAAACTAAGACGGACATAATCAAGTTTTTGCAGCCATTTAATCTCTTCTGGATGTAGATCGCTCTTCCCATATACGATGCGAATATCAATTTTTAGCCGATCTTTATCTTCTAATAACTCTTTAATTCGATCATTCAAACGCAAGTATGGACTAATCAGGATTAAACGTTCTTTTGCACTCTTAATCAGCTCTTCCAGGAAGAAATTCGTTGCGCTAGTATTTAAAAATTTTGCCATCGTTTCCCTCTAATCTATTTTTATTGTCTGCGGTATATTAAATGATAATTTTTATAAAATTGAAGATTTATTCAACTTTCAAATAAACTCCACTCGCCGACACATTATGACCAAAACCACAACTCATGATGTTAGTTTCTTTTACATGAAGCTGCTGCCCAACTTTTGAATCAAATTTAAAATCCAAATCAATTTTACAGTCATCTGCACGATAGCTGGTTTGAGTTTTCTTAAATGGCATGGTGGTCTGGAATTCACCGATATTCGGTCCATAAATCAGACTGCGAATTCCCATATATAAGCCATTAAATTCTATTGCATAGGACTTTGCAATACGTTTCACTTCAATAGTATTCCATTGCCCAAAACCCGCGTAACGTACATATTTTCCAGACAGGTGAGAACTTTGCCTTGGGGCAGGAAGCTGTTTCAAGTTGAACTGACTGTTTTTAGCGTCAGGATAGACAGAAAACCAGGCACGTGCCCATTGCGGTTTGCCTAGTTTGGCATAACTCAGGCCAACATTATTAAACGCAGTACTAATTGCGTGCTCGGTAAAAGCAATGCCGCCATCTTCTACATTCATACTGCAAAAGCTTGACCATGCTGCCTGCTGTTCAAACTGTTCAACGGCCTTGGCATACTGTTTCTGATCATAGAATTGCTTGCCAGTGGCTGCATAGCTTTTGACTTTGGCACAGCCAGCCCGTAATTCCTGTTGAAAGGGGGTATCTGAAAAACAAAGAGGACTCAAAGCAGTCAGGGCGATAGCAGCTAAAGACTTATACATGGTTTGCTCAGTTTTAATTCTTATTCTGAATAAAACATATAGCATACTTCAAGTAAATATCGGTCTTGTGATTAGAATAGATTTCCTTCAATTTTAAGTATTTCAGGAAACTGATAGACATCGCAATTATGTCCGGTACCAATCCGGTCGACCACAGCAAAATCACTGGGCGCCTCTAGGGTCAGCAGGGGATGATGCCAGGTACCTGCCCGGTAATTGATCCCCTGTGTCCCATCTGTAATAAATGCACAAAGCTGAGACAGATCCGGAGTATCTGTATCCAAACTTGGCGCAACGACAATCAGGAACTTTTGTCCCTGCATGGGGATAAAGGCTTGAGAACCATTCGGATGTCGTTCCAGCATGGAGATTTCAAAAGGAATTTGTGTACTTTTAATATTTCTAAAAATACTGATCCCCGCTTTGGCATCTCCTATAATTTCAGTCATCACCAGCGCATGATAACGCTCGGTATGTGCATCGTTGATATGGAAATAGTCATTACCCTGACAGCTGATGACTTCACCAAAACGAGCAAAGTTTTCACTGGTTAATAACTGAATTTGGATGGTATTTTTCATTCTTTTATATTCCCTTTGCTCGTATTTTTATGACAAGACTTTCTTGATTAATCTCACTATTTTATCCCTGTATATTAAGTAAGCAAGAAGGATACTTTGAGGAAAATGTGAGTAGAAAGTAAATGAGCGGATTTGATCTGTCAGAAGGTATGGATAAAGTTTGGCAGTGAACCCGATTCTGAGATCAGGTCCACTGCCATCTGTTAAAACAGCTGTTCGATTGACCATCCTGTGGAGAGGGAGGGTCAATCGCATTAATCAGCTACCTTTCCCCATAAACGGATACGGCTAATACCGCCATCAGGAATCATATTCACACGGATATGTGAAATCTTTTCATGTGCCAGAATTTCATTGATAAAGCTATGCACGTGATCCATCTGCATGGGCTGGGCTTCAAGCAGGAAAGGCCAGAACATGCTTTGTGGAATCAGTTGCGGATCAGTCGCATCTTCTATATAGACGGCTTGAATAGAGACTTCTGCTGGATAGTTACCTTTGAAGTGTGCAGTATCAATATCAATTTTTTCAATTTTTCCAGCTTGGCCTAAAGCCAGAATACACCAGTCAAAACCTGGAGCACGGCGACGTTTGGTTTCCCAGCCATCGCCCATATTGATGCCACGGCCTGGGTTAATCAGGTTACGTGGATGACCAAAGTGCGCATCACTGTAGGCAATCACACGACCGCCATTTTCTAGTGCCAGCAGATCCAGAGTTTCATTGCTGTCTTTTAACTGAATCTGGACCTCCCCATAAACGCGTAGACGGGCTACACCACCATCCGGGTAGATATTTAAACGCAAATGGGTATAAGTGTTTTCTGAAGCAACTTGAAAAATATGATGCTGGCTTGGACCTAATATACTGTTTGGTAAAATTTGGTGCCATTCAACCTGCTCCAGGTTCTGATCTGGTGCATAGCAGGCTTCAACTGCAGCGGAGGCAGGATAGTTGCCACTAAAAAAAGTGGTATCAATATCCAGTGCACTAATTTTTCCCGCAACACCGAGCTTTACAATTGCCCAGTCATAGCCGGCATGACGCTTGCGGCGGGTTTCCCAACCGTCCATCCATTTGCCATGATCATCGAACTTATCTTCGACAAAAATAGGTGCTGTAAATTGGAGCATGCGCTGTGCTTCAGCAAAAAAATCATCTGAACATTGCAATACTTTTGCACCAATACGCTCATCTGCCAGATTAGTAAGTTGCTGTAACTGTGCAGGTATTTCAAAAGCAGGTGCAAACAGGGTCGCCATATCAATCTTCCATTCTAAATCTATTCAACTGTCATTTCTTACAGGCTAAACATAGCCAATGCCCTGTTTTTTCTCCCCAAAACAAGGCAGTTCTTTAAAAAATAATGCACAGCATGTGCCAACTTAAATCTGGGTATTTGAAACTATTCGGAAAATGGCACACTTTTCGCTTTGTCTCCCTGAGATGGATCAACATTTATGAACTTAGGGGGAACAATGAATATCACCATTATTGGCGCCGGGATGGCGGGCTTAACCACAGGCATTGCATTAAAGAAGTTCGGACATCAGGTCAGCATTTATGAGCAGGCCGAACAGATCTTGCCCGTGGGTGCTGCGATTTCTCTCTGGTCCAATGGGGTGAAATGCCTGAATTATTTAGGTTTAACTGATCAGGTCGCCCAACTGGGCGGGCAGATGGATAATCTGGCTTATGTTGATGGTCTGACTGGCGATGTGATGACCCAGTTCAGCCTTTATCCGCTGATTGAAGAAGTAGGACAGCGTCCATATCCGGTCTCTCGTGCCGAATTACAGAATATGCTGATGGATGAATTTGGTCATGCTGATATTCATCTCGGTAAAAAAATGGTGGCGCTCAATGATGATGGACAACAGGTCACCGTTAGCTTTGCAGATGGTTCAGAAATTCAAACAGACTTGCTGGTTGGTGCCGATGGAACCCATTCCATGACCCGCGCTTATGTGCTCGGTGAAACTGTATCGCGTCGATATGCCGGTTATGTGAACTGGAATGGTCTGGTTGAGGTATCGGAAGATTTAGCCCCTGCTGATCAATGGACCACTTTTGTCGGTGAGGGTAAACGTGCTTCACTGATGCCGGTTGCAAATAACCGTTTCTACTTCTTTTTTGATGTGCCCTTGCCAGTAGGGCTAGAGAATGAGCGTAGCCAATATAAAACATTACTCAAAGAATACTTTAAAGACTGGTGCCCTCAGGTTCAAAAGCTGATTGAGGCAATTGATGAGCAGCGTACCAATCGTGTCGAAATTCATGACATCGAACCATTTGCCGATTTTTACAAAGGCAATGTCGTCATTGTTGGCGATGCAGCCCACAGTACAACGCCGGATATTGGTCAAGGCGGTTGCCAGGCGATGGAAGATGCCATCTATCTGGCTCGTGCACTTCAGATCAATACACTGGGATTACAGGACTCATTACGTCGCTATCAGAATAAACGCAATGAACGTGCGAATGAACTGGTGCTGCGTGCGCGTAAGCGCTGTGATGTCACTCATATGAAAGATAAAGAGGTAACAATGGAATGGTATGAAGAATTACGTCGTGAAAATGGCCCACATATTATGAAAGGCATTATTAGCAATATTATCGGTAACCCTTTGGACTGAAACTTGTATGAAAATTCATGATAATAAGCATATAAAATAATAACAATGATTGATCAGCAGAAGGGCGTAAGCCCTTTTTTTTATCTCTGTATTTTCTTGTTGCAGTCAGTTTTTAATATAGAAAAATCTAAAGTGAATTTTGATCCAGGTTCAGCTGAAGCAAGACCAGATCACGCCACTGACCAAATTTTTCTCCCACCTGTGGCATATAACCCGTTTGAATAAAGCCAAGTTTTCGATGCAAATGAATGGAGGCTATATTTTCCGAATCAATTGCTGCCACCATGATATGTATGCCCTGCCTGCTGGCAATTTCCATTAAGCGCAATAACAACTGTTTTCCTATCCCTTGACCAGTGTAGTCAGGATGGAGAAAGACCGAATGTTCAATTGTTTTAGAGAAACCCTGAATACTACGGAACTCATCATAATTGGCATAGCCAATGACTTTAGCTGTAGGCTGATGTTCTGCAACGAGTACCGGATAGTTCTGATCTTGAAGGGTTTTGAACCAGGCCTGTATATCTGACCATGCCATCGCAGTATGGTTCCAGGTGGCAGTACCGTTGATAATCTCCTGATTATAAATATTAAGGATACTTTCAAGGTCGTCTATATTGGCTGTACGGATCTGAACTGCACTCATTGAACCACCTACTGATTAAGTTAAATTAAAGAAATAAAAAAAAGCAGAACCGAAGTTCTGCTTTTAAGATAACATCTCTTAGAAGTGATACTTCACAAGAGCGCTGACATCGTGTTGATCTAAACCTTTAATGGCATATTTGTTATTCCAGACAGAATGCTCAATACCAAGGTAAAGTTTAGTCTCAGGAGAAATGTGTTTGCCTACATTCCATTTGTACTGAGATGTCCAGTTCAATTCACTTGCGTGACCATTTTTCTCAGCAGTTGACCAATCCAGGAAAGCATCTGCCAGGAATTCTTCAGAACCGATTTTAAATGGCACTGCATAAGTGATGGTCATTTGATAATCATCTGGTGTGTCATCGTTGTCAGCTTTGTAGAAATTGATATTCGCATAACTTGTGTATGGAATATCAAGTGCAAAACCAATACCATATAAGTAGTTGTTAAAGTCAGTATTAGCGCTAGCGCTGCCTTCCCAAGTTGTCGCGATAAGAACGTCTTTAATTGGACCCAATTCAAGTTTTTGAACTGTTACAGCGCCCAGGCTTAAACGTGGTGCAACTTCGAAATAGGTTTCATTACCAAAGTCAGTATTACTACGGTCAGCAAAAGCAAAAAAATCGCCATACTTAAGACCTGCTGCATATTCAGCAGTAATCGTGGTCTGTTTGTTGTCATCACCTGCAAAAGGGACAGCATAGTTTTCACCATACAGACCTGTTAAGCTAAAGTCTTGCCAGATAGGTGCTGCTTGAGTAACAGCCGCAGTAGAAGCCAATGCACAAAGTGCTACGATTTGTTTAAGTTTCATTTAAAATCTCTCCCCCAAGAAAGCAGATAAAGCATACAGATTAATAAGTAAAAATAAAGTGAAAATTGATCGGTAACTGAAATTTATATGCAATATTCCGACCAACTTTTTTAACCCAGGTTTAGTGGTGGCTATCTACTACCGGTTCAGCATTGGCCAAATTCTTAGTCTGAAACCAGTTTAAATGGTTGAATAAGATATTCAGTAAAATGGCCATTAAACAGGTTGAACTAATACCAGAGTGGAATAAAGTTTGAATCCATTTTGGAAAATCTGCATAAAAACTATGATCAATAATAGGCACCATACCGGCAGCAATTGACGTTGCTACAATGATCAGGTTCTTTTGCTCGTTATAGTCAATCTTCGCTAAGGTACGAATACCACTGGCTGCAACTGTTCCAAATAACACCAAGCCTGCACCCCCCAGCACCGGTACGGGAATAGACGCAATTAAACGGCCCATAATGGGTAGCAAGCCCAGTACCACCAGAATAATGCCGCCTGCGGTCACAACAAAACGGCTCTTAACTCCAGTAATCGCTACCAGTCCAACATTCTGTGCAAAAGCACTTTGCATAAACGAACCGAAGATAGGGGCTGCGGCACTCGATAGCATGTCCGCACGCAAACCATCAGAAATACGGTCAGCATCGACTTTGGTGCCAACAATTTCACCAACTGCAATAATATCAGCCGTGGTTTCAGTCATGATCACCAAAGTCACAATCAACATGGAAAGAATGGCTGTCAGTTCAAAAGTAGGCATGCCAAAAGCAAAGAAGCTCGGGAATTGTAACCATGCGCCATCTGCCACTTTAGAAAAGTCACCAAAACCGATTAAACCTGCAATTATGCTTCCTAATACAATAGATAGCAGAATGGACAAACGACGTACTGTGGCATTGCGGGATAAATTCAGCAAAATCACAATAGCTAAGGTCATTAGCGCCAAGCTAACATTTTCTGCGCTACCCCAGTTTTCAGCATTTTTGTTGCCACCCATCATCCAGCGTACTGCAACTGGCAGTAAGGACAGACCAATGATGGTGATCACACAGCCAGTGACTACCGGTGGGAAAAACCGGATAATTCTAGAGAAATAGGGTGCCAGGAAGAAACCGATCAGACCAGAGACAATTACAGCGCCATAGACTGCCTGCAATCCTCCTCCGGTGGTCACGATCGCCACCATAGTGGCTACGCCAGCAAAAGATACCCCTTGTACCAAAGGCAAACGAGCACCGACATATTTTACGCCTGCTGTTTGTAAAATCGTTGCCAGGCCACCTACAAATAGTGCTGCGGCAATCAACAGACCGATTTCCATACCACTCAGGCCTGCAGCAGTACCCACAATCAGGGGTGGGGCAATAATACCGCCATACATGGTCAATACATGCTGCAAGCCATAAGCCGCACTTTTTCCAACCCCTAAAAATTCGTGTTCGGGTGAGACAGTTTTTTCTTGTTCTGACATATAAAATCCTTCTCTATTCTGAATAATGAGCGGGCTAACTTAACTACCGCGATAGGTCGAATAAGCAAAAGGGCTGATGAGTAATGGAATGTGATAATGCTGAGCAGCATCTAAAATGCTGAAATGGATCACAGCCTTTGGGAAAAATGTAGCCAAGCCTTGGACATCAAAATAGGCTTTGGTTGCAAACTCGATGCTGTAGTCACCGGTGCTAATAATGTCTAAGCCAAAATCCGGCACCAGTACCCGGCCATCATTATTGGTGCTAGCAGTCGCCAATACCTGACCTGTGGCATCCATTAATTTGACTTCAACATCGGCTGCAGGTTTACCCAGATGAGTATCAAGAATATGGGTGCTGATCATGAGTCAATCTCCTGTGCCAGACGTAACAAAGCAATTTCTAAAAGTTGCTGATGAACAATACGCTTTTCAGTATCCAGGTCATTCACCAGGCGGTAATTCAATGCTGTCAGAATCTCTTCGCTACTACGACCTGCTGCGCGAATCAGGAAGATGAAATCAAATTTTTTCTCATAGGCCAGATTGCCTTTTAGCAAAGCGGCTTGAGTTTCTTCATCTTGTGAAATCGAGGCCTGTTCCCGTTCGGAAAAACCTTCTTCTTTGGCGGTTAAAGCAGTCTGTGCCTGCTTTTCACCAATCCGAGGATGGGTTGCGAGCGCCTTGTAAATTTCTTCCCAAGTCCAGGTCTGTGCCTGTCTTTTGGCAGCTTCGAGCAGCTCATCGCATGAAGTAAAAGGTCGTTGCTGTTTTAATTCTTTAGCCCAACGGTCAATATGCACACACTGCTTGAGCAGCAGTTCAATATCGCTGTCAGATGCCTGGTTAAATTCAGTTAATTGCATAATTAAAGTTTGTTATCCATATTTCTCACTGGAAATTGCAATAACAATGCCAAATTGTTGAAAATCGCCTAATAGGGGGGCAACCAAAAGGTCAAAATAAAAAAAGAGAGCATGAGGCTCTCTTTGGATGATTTGAGTGAATGATTAATCTTGGTGCGCAGGAAAATGATGCGTATACCAATGCTGTGCAATATCGTTGCGACGACAGATCCATACTTTGTCATGGCTCTGTACATAATCCATAAAGCGCTGCAAGGCTTTGAAGCGTCCCGGACGTCCGAGCAGGCGACAGTGCATGCCAATTGACATCATTTTTGGTGCAGTTTCCCCTTCACTGTAGAGCACATCGAAGGCATCTTTTAAATATTGGTAAAATTGCTCACCTGAATTGAAACCACCCGGAGAGCTAAACTTCATATCATTGCACTCTAATGTATAGGGGATGATCAAATGAGGGCGTTTTTGACCATTTGGTTCAGTTAAGGTGCTCCAAAATGGGAGGTCATCACCATAATAATCAGAGTCATATTTAATCTGAGAAAATTCAGCTAATAATTGACGTGTATTAGGACTGTCGCGTCCGGTATACCAGCCAATTGGTGTTTCACCAAAGAGTTCAGTCAGCACGCTTAAGGCCTGATCCATATGCTGACGTTCAATTTCAATCTCCATATCCTGATAATGCAACCAGCGCTGACCATGTGAGACCACATCATAATCAGCCGCCTTAATGGCCTCGACGATATAAGGATTACGAGCCAGTGCCATACCGACTCCAAAAATTGTCATAGGCCAGCCACGTTTTTGAAACTCCTCATGAATACGCCAAAAACCAGCACGTGAGCCATATTCATACATTGAATCCATGGAGCGATGTACTGCCGGAAAACTGGCAGCCCCCACGATTTCGGACAGAAACTGCTCGGAACCGCTATCACCATGTTCGACATGATTTTCACCGCCTTCTTCATAGTTCAATACAAACTGTACCGCGATTCGGGCAGCATTGGGCCACTGTGCATGTGGGGGGGTGCCGTGATAGCCGATTAAATCGCGTGAATATTCTTGCTTTTGTATCGTTTCAATCAATTGTTTTCCGCGTAAGTAAGCAGTTGTCACTATTGGTTGTCCTTTTGCTAAAAAAATCAAAATATCACTTGCATATTTTTAAGAGAGGACCGATATTCAAGGTATAAGGACACGGTTCTGCAGACTCAAAAATGTGTTCATCATTCAATGTGGAGGGTTAATCCAAAACGATTTGAAGAAGTGAAATGCAATACAAAACAACAAGCTACAAACGTGCCAAGATAAAAAATCTGCACTAAAAAGTTACAATGATTTGAGGATGGTATTTTATGAACATTGAACTCCGTACCGATAAAAATATTCGCAATAGTGATCGTCTAATTACTTACGTTCGTACCGAATTAAATCAGGAATTCCAGCGCCACAGTGAGCGTATTACCCATTTCTCCGTGCATCTTAGTGATGAAAATGCCGCAAAAGGTGGCGATGATGATATTCGCTGCATGATCGAAGCACGTCCTGCTGGCTTGAAGCCAATTGTGGTCAACCATCATGGTCACAATATTGATACCGCAATTCGTGGGGCCATTGATCGTTTAAAACGCAGCCTGGAACATGTAATTGAGAAAAAAGACAATGTGCGTGGTAATCCGCTAAAACTTGCCGAAGAAACGGTTACAGATATAGAAGAATAAAAAGTTTGCAGATGAAAAAGGCCCCTACGGGGCTTTTTTCAATTTTAGATAAAATAAACGAATGAGAATAAAACAAATCCTGCTTTATTCGGCATAATAGTCGAAAACGAATTGAAGTGAGCTCCATCATGTTAACTGCGCAACAACAGCTTTTTGTGCAAGCACTCGAAGAACTGGATCTGAATCAGGTGAAAAAGCTCCTGGCAGATGGACTCAACCCAAATTTTATTGATATGGAAAAAGGCCCGGTCATTTCTGTCTGGTCAGATGGTCTGTTCAAGTGGTGGGAAGAAGTTTGCGAGGCTTATGAAGCGGGCAATGTTCTATCTAACGAAGAAAAACAACAGAAGCTTCAAGTGCATCTTGATATTCTGGATGCCCTGATTGCAGCCAAAGTGAATCTGCACCTGTGGGATGCCGAAGAAATTTATGGTCCACTTTGGGACGCCGCCAGTGCTGCCTGTGTACCTGCCGTACAACGTTTACTGGATGAAAATGTCGATCCAAATACCCGGGATGAAGACGGCCTGACGATTCTATCTTCAATCTGTGATCTGTTCTTTGACTGTGACTTTGATGAAATTAACTGGGCAGAAGCACTGGAAGAAGAAAAGCAGACACTGGAACTGCTGCGTAGCCGTGGCGCGAAGATGTCCAAAGAACTCGCTTAAGACTTAAAAAGAAAGAGTAGCAATCTATGACAACATTAAAGACATTGGGTTTTGTGGCACTGGCAACTGCGAGCGCGCAGGTATTTGCTGCAGATTTTGCTTTCGACCGTCCAGGCACGGGGTTTAGCACGACGACGATACCAGTAGGGCAGTTAGCCTGGGAACAGGGCCTGCCTTCTGCCAGCTATGTTGAATCAGGCAATGACTATAGCACCACACTCAATGCCGATATGTTGTTGCGTACCGGTTTAAGTGACAGCCTAGAATTACAACTGGGTTGGCAGGGCCCATCCTGGTCTAAAAGTAAAATAGATGGCATTAAATCAGAAGATGATGGTCTCGGTGATGTCAGTATTGGTTTGAAAAAAGCCATTGATCTGGATGATGAGCGACTTTCAATGGCCTTACTGGCTGAAGCACTGATTGCGACAGGTAATCCAGGCTTTAGTAATGAAGAAGATATTTATAGTTTAAGTTCAGCTGTGGCTTATCAATATAATGATCTGGTCAATACTTCAGTTACCATGCGCTATGAATGGCAGGATGATCAGTGGGCCATCCAGGCCGTACCGACACTTCAATATAAAATTACTGACAAATGGTCAGGCTTCTCGGAATTTGTCTATCGCAAGGCTGAAAGCCAGGATTATGAATATGGGCTGGGTACAGGCGTAATGTATGCCCTGAATGATCGTGTTCAGCTGGATGCCAGCGTGGGCGTGGATCTGAATGGTACTGATAAGAGTTATACCTCAGGTCTGGGCGTAGCGTTCCTGTTCTAGGAGTTTTGACCAGTCGTCATGGATGCCGAAAAACTGAAAGCCTGGAGTAGATCTGGCTGCCGAATCCTGTTCGGGAGCCTGCTGCTAAGTTGTGCAGTACAGGCGCAAGCACCTTTATTGTCGCCTGATCAGGCTTTTCCATTTACGGTGGTTTCCAGCAGTCCGCAGCAGGCGGAACTCAGCTGGGAAATTCCAGACAACTATTATATCTATCAGCATATGGTGGAAGTTCAGCAGGGTGGTCAAACACTGCAACTGGATTTGCCACCTGCTGAAGACCTGCATGATGATAATTACGGTCAGACTCAGGTTTACTATCAACAATTACAGTTCAATATTCCGACACAAGCCTCGCAAACCTATCAGGTGACCTGGCAAGGTTGTGCCAAAGATCGGCTCTGCTATCCACCACAAACAGTTGAATTTAAAACTGATCTATCCGGTTTGGTGCAATATCAGCCTACAGGAGCTAGTTCTAAACAGTTACTTGATCTGAGCAATTCATCAGACCAGCAAAATACTATTCTGAATAATAGTTCTGAATCTGTCGAGGTGAGTACATTAGATAATAAGGATGGCTCCAGCTTTGCTGCCAAAGACCAGAAATGGTCTGAACAACTGGCAGAAAGTTCATTAGGCTATGGCCTGTTGCTGTTTTTTGGCTTAGGTATGCTGCTGGCTTTCACGCCTTGTTCCTTGCCAATGTTACCGATCTTGACCTCACTGATTGTGCGGGATCGACGCGGAATGCAGGCCTGGATGGTTGCCTTATGCTTTGTCATCAGTATGGCTCTGGTCTATGCAGTACTGGGCTTGATTGCTTCTTCTGCCGGACTAAATTTCCAGCGCTGGCTACAGCAGCCCGCTACTTTAATTGCCTTTAGCCTATTATTTGTGGCTTTTGCCCTCAACCTGTTTGGTCTGTTTGAAATCAAGTTGCCACAGCGTTTGGTACATCGACTGGATCAGGTTCAAGCCATGCAACAGGGCGGGACTCTGGTCAGTGCCAGTATGATGGGCATGGTGTCAGCACTGTTGGTGGGTCCTTGTATGACAGCACCGCTGGCAGGGGCATTACTATTTATTTCTCAAACCCAAAGTCAGTGGCAGGGTGCTTTGCTTCTATTTACCTTAGGCTTTGGTATGGGAACTCCTTTGCTACTAGCCAGTGTTCTCGGTTCGCGTATATTGCCTAGAGCGGGACATTGGATGAATCAAGTTAAGGTTCTGTTTGCCTTTATCATGCTGGCGCTGGCATTGTATTTTATTCGCCCCCTGATTTCAGAAGCAGCACTACAGTGGCTCTCTCTTGGGCTGGGTTTAAGCTTTGTGGCCTACATATTGGCACGCTTGTTTTGGATAAATACCGGACTGCGATGGTTGTATATCATCTGCCTGGCAACGGCAGTGCCGTATATTATTTATAGTCAGTATCAGCACAGTCAGCGCTTTTTTGTTGAAACTTCTCAGCAACAGGCGACTTGGCATGTCGCAGCGACTGCTACCGATTTTGAGCAGTTACTGGCTACAGTACCAAAAGGGCAGCGAGTTATTGTCGATGTCTATGCCGACTGGTGTGTGGCCTGTCAGCCCATCGAACACCGGGTGCTAAAATCAGCTCAGGTACAGCAGGCTTTGGCACCGTATTTTCTGATCAAACTGGATCTCAGTCATTATGATGTAACGCATCAAGCACTGTTAAATCAGTGGGAAATTCTGGGTCCACCGACATATCTCTTCTTGAATGACCGGCAACAGGAGATTCGCGGCTTGCGTTTGACTGGGGCTTTTACTGAAGCTGAATTATTAGAACAAATAGAACGTTTTGTTCAAGCGCAATAAAATAATTTTATGTACTGTGCAATTATGGAAAAGCCAATTAAATCACGAATGATGCAGTTGCATCCCGCCATCAAGTGTAGCGTTATAGGCTTTAACCAGATTACGACCACTCGCTTTGGCCTGATACAGGGCTTTATCTGCCTGACTCAATAACTGTTGCGGACGCAGTTCTGGACTGGACAAGGCAATACCAAAACTTGCGGTGACATGAATGCGCTGGCCATCATCACTATAAATTTCCAGTTGCTGAATTGCAGTACGGCAGCGTTCAGCCACCTGAGCTGCCTTTTCCAGATTGGAATTTTTCAGAACCAGAATAAATTCTTCACCACCAAAACGGCCAACCACATCACTTTCACGTAGCAGCTGGGTGAGTGCCTCACTCACCCTGATCAGGGTTTCATCACCTTTATGATGCCCATAGTAATCATTAATTCTCTTGAAATGATCCAGATCTAACAAAACTAAGGCATAACTTTCCAGTTTCACGCTATTCAGTTTATCCAGACATTGATTGATACTACGTCGGTTAAACAGATTGGTTAATGGGTCAATCTGGCTTAGGTGCTGAATCAGTTTTTCACGGTGTCGCCACTGGCTGAGCAGGATTTCAAACAGCATCATACAGATAGTCAGAATAGGCAGAATAAAATACAACATGGATACCAGCCAGAAACCGTTATAGAACAGTTTGCCTGGAATGGTAAAAAGTGGTGAATAAGTAAGCTGGCCGGTATAGCTCAAATAACCGCAAATACTGAGAAAAATTGAAGCTGGAATCAGCATGCTATATACCAGCGTTCGAGAAAACAGGACCAGCCCTACTGTAATCAGGCTCACATAGGCAATCATGGCCACTGGACTGACGACACCAACAATATAGGCATCACGGCAAAGGGAAACCACAAAGATGCCGACTGAGATATAGGGCAGATAACGTTCGACGCGGGTGTTATTTCGAAATTTATAACAGGGATAAATCAGGCAAAGCAGAATCAGTAAAAACAGGCTATTGAGGATAATCTGCATTTTTGCCACGCTTATATCCACATATTGCCAATATTCAGGACTGAGTAAAACAAAGATATCCCAAAGCATCCAGCTGAGATGGATACCACAGCCAAGTACAAGCATGAGGATACATTTTTTCAGTATCCCCCAATTCATCACCACTTCTTCTTCAACCAGATACTTGGTAATTTTATACTTGAAAATAGCTTGCAGAGCAGGCGAGATACGCTTCATACAAGGCTGTATCCTATAATGACCATTCTAAATTATAAATATCGTAATAAATAAAATGTTTTATTTCTTGGGCTTAAGATAACATGAATATACTGCGAAAGAGAATGGTTATATTTTGTACAGCTAGGTCATTTTAGTAAAGTTTGAAATTTACATCGTTGTAACATGCGAAAAGATTACAGGATAGGCAGGTCACAGTGATGCATTTGGCTTTTTAAATATTTACCAAATAGAAAATTTTCCTGCACCATCCTGAAAATTGAAAAATATAAAAACTGGGCTTTTAGTCCCGATCCAGACGGTGTGCAAAGTCGGCCAAATCAGCCAGAGATTGTCGGGCCTCATCAAACCAGGCGCTAAACATCTGAAAATTGTGCCACATACCAGTATATAGTTTGAACTCTACTTCAACCCCTGCTGCGAGGGCCTTATCACGGAGACGCTGCGCATCATCCAGCAGAATTTCCTTGGAACCGACCTGAATATGCATGGGTGGCAGACCAGTTAAGTCGGCAAAATAAGGTGATACTTCAGGATTGCCATGCTCGATCGACGAAGGTACATAGTATTGAATACCACTTTCTAATGTTTCAATGGATAACAGGGCATCATGTACCTGATTGTAGCGCAAGGATTCACTGGTCAGGGTCAGATCAACAAATGGAGAAAGCAGGATCAGACCACTGGGCTGCGGAAGTTCCAGTTTCTGAATTTTCAGGGCTAGCGCCAATGCCAGATTTGCCCCACAAGAATCTCCAGAGAGAATGATATCTTTGGCTTGCACGCCTTGATCTAACAGTTGCATATACACATTGAAAACGGCATCCAGTGCGGCTGGATAAGGTGCTTCAGGAGCAAGTGGATAATCTACATGCAGCATCTGCATCTGGGTACGGGCAGCAATCTGGCTCATAAAAGCACGATGGGTCTTCATTGAACCCAAATAAAAGGCACCCCCATGAATATGGAAAATCAGCTGGGTGGCTTCTTGCTGTGGCTTGATTTCCTCTGCATTCAGCCCTGCCAGTTTTAAGGATCGTATTTCAACATTTTTGTCTACAGGAAAAAGTTTGCAGAACTGTTCAAGGGCTTTTCTAAGCGCAGCAGGCGGGAGATTAAACTGGCTGGGTTTACGGATGGAAGTCTTTAAAATCGTTTCTGTAATTAACTGTTTCGTAAGGGGACTAATCTTCATTTTCTTTCCATCTTTTTATGTTTTCATTGGTCTGGTATGTTATTTACCAACAATATTTACAAGGTTACACTAGATAGTCACATCCAGAAATTGAAAAATTGTTGTGACTTAATTAATACTACAACGGTCTACTCACAGACTTAGGGAAAGAGACAAAAATGAAAAAAATCGCGCTTATGTTAGGACTACTGGGTTTAAGTGCATTGGCGAATGCCGCAGATCCTTTAAACGGAACAGTCTGGAAAACAATTGATGACAAAACCAATCAGCCAAAGGCGATTGTAAAATTTACTGAACAAAGCAATGGGACGTTAAGTGCCAGCATTCAGAAGGTTTTGACCAAAGGTGAAGAAAATGCCTGCACAAAATGTGAAGGTCCATATCACAACAAATCTCTAAAAGGCCTGACCATTGTTAAAGGTCTGAAAAATGTTGGCGGTACCAACTATGAAAGTGGTTCGATTCTTGATCCGCAATCAGGTAAGACCTATAAGCTAAAAGGTAACCTGGCTGATGGTGGTAAGAAGCTGCAACTACGTGGCTTTATTGGTGTAGCAGCGCTGGGCCGTAACCAGACCTGGATTCGTGCAAACTGATTCTGAGTCTGAGACTGTTAAAGCCTGACGATTGTCAGGCTTTTTTGTAGCTATAAATCGGTTGCTATATTGAACTTTATTATCAGTTCGCTTTAATTATTCAGCGCACGATAGGCAGGCTCATCAAAACCCGCGATAAAACCTGAACCAGTTGCCAGAATTGGACGTTTAATCAGACTGGTATGAGTCATTAAGGCAGCAAGCAGATTCTCTTCATTTGCCAAGGCGGTTTGCTGCTCTTCTTCACTGAGTTTGCGCCAGGTGGTACCTTTTTTATTCAGCACAACTTCCTGACCCAATGTATCCAGCCAGGTCTTTACAGTTTCAGCATCGACTCCCTGTTTTTTATAGTCATGAAACTCATAGTTCAAACCCAGTTCACCCAGCAGATCAAATGCTTTCTTCATTGAATTACAATTTTTAATTCCATAGATCTTCAACATGATCATCACCCATCTAAATTTTACTGTAGCTTAGCGAAATTTAATGATTACAACCATGACTATGAAGAAAACCCAAAGTAAAAAATGAGATAAAAATAGATACATAGCAGATACAGGAATGTCATGAAATTGACATCTGATTTGTGCAAAATAGTAATCAAGATAAAGGCGCGAAATAAAAAGAAATGAGAAGCGGCTAATAGAGGCGCTAAAATGAGAAAACCCGCATCTAATCATCCTGATTATGCGGGTCTCATCTCAACGTCCGATGTCACATCCATGCAAAACAAGCTAAATCTTGTAGTCTGTTTTATTTCTTCCTACGGCTTCCTGTCCTTTTGCTGTCATCCTGACATGTCCTTGTGCCGTGTAAGTATAATGCTCCGTATTTAGCTTTAAAAATAGCTGTTAATACGTCTTGTTATGTAAGTGATTAACACTAAATCAGTGAACAATTGTTCACTGAATTTATCTATTGGATTAAAGTTTGTAGTCAATAATTACTGGAGCATGGTCACTAAACCATTCATCTCTATACACCCAGGCATTTACGGTACGCTCTTTCCAGTCGGGTGAACAGGCTTGATAATCAATTCGCCAGCCTACGTTTTTGGCACGGGCCTGGCCGCGATTCGACCACCATGAGTATAGCTCAGCTTCTTTGCGTACTTCACGGAAAGTGTCGACATAGCCCAGATCATCATAGATGTGATCCAGCCAGGCGCGTTCATGTGGCAAGCAACCAGAGGCTTTCTGGTTACCTGACCAGTTTTTAATGTCGATGCGTTTATGCACGATGTTGTAGTCACCACATACAATGATAGATTTATCTTCGTCGCGCCATTGTTTCAGGATCTTTTTATATTCATCCAAGAAGTGATCTTTACGTGCCTGTGCTTCATCACCCGATGAACCGGATGGCAGATACAGCGAACAGATATGTGCAGTTTTCTCTAAACCTAAGTCAAATTCGGCAGCAATAAAGCGGCCTTGAGAATCTGCCAGTTCAAAGCCCAGACCATCGGTCAGAGAAACAAAAGGCAGGCGGCTATAAATGGCGGTACCGGCATAACCTGGACGTTCAGCCGGGAACAGGTGTGTATACCAGCCTTCAGGCTTGAATTTGTCCGTCCACTGCGCATGCGTGATCCGGCTTTCCTGCATGCAAATCACGTCGGCATCAGACTGTTCTATCCATTCCAATAGACCTTTGGTGACAGATGAACGTAAGCCGTTGACATTAATTGAAACGACACGAAGAATTTTTTGATCACCTGGATAGCTACTCTTTGGTATCATGCGCAAGTCTTACCTTAATTAATGGATTTAGGAGCACCTCATGTCAACGCCAGCTCAGTTTAACCCGCAAGCTTTTATCGAACTCGCATTATCACGCGGTGTGCTTAAATTTGGTGAGTTTACTTTAAAATCAGGTCGTGTGAGTCCTTATTTTTTCAACGCAGGTTTGCTGAATGATGGCGAAGCGTTGACTGGCCTGGCATCTGGCTATGCAGCAAAACTGACTGAATGTGACAATGTTGAAGTGATCTTTGGTCCTGCATATAAAGGTATTCCATTTGTGGCGGCAACCGCAGTTGCATTATCGCAAAATCATGGCGTGAGTGTGCCTTGGGGCTTTAACCGCAAAGAAGCCAAAGATCATGGTGAAGGCGGTGTACTTGTTGGTGCTGCTGTAGAAGGTAAAAAAGTCTGGATCATTGATGATGTGATTACAGCAGGTACTGCAATTCGTGAAGTGGTCACCATCTTGAAAAATGCCGGTGCGCAAATCGCGGGTGTGCTGGTCGCATTAGACCGTCAGGAAAAAGGTCAGGGCGAACTGTCTGCGATTCAGGAAGTGCAGCAAGAGCTTGAGATTCCTGTACATGCCTTAATTACCATGAAGGATTTAATGGACTATCTGGAAGCGAAAGGCGACCTAGCAGCTTTGGCGAAAATGGAAGATTACCGTGTTAAATATGGGATCTAAGCCTAGATTGGCATAGAAAAGGAAGCTTGAGCTTCCTTTTTTTGTAGATGTTCAATTTGCTAAACATTTGAAATTTATTATCTCTGTCTATTCTTGTAAGCATTGGCTTACATCAATTCCAGCACTTTGCGGCTGTTTTGAATAGTGGAAATTTCCTATGATAGCTTTAACAGGAATAGGAGGTTCCACACAAGAATAACAATAGATAAATACAAGGAAAGTAAGGTACGACAGGAGTTATACCAAGCGAACCCATACGGAAAGCCCCTGGCAGGATGCTAGGGGTTTTTCATTTTTATCTTTTATAAAGTCTAACTGAGCAGCAGTGATTCAGAAACATGATTCTTAAAAATTCACTTTTGATAAGCTAAACAGACAATCAGAAAACCTTTCACCAAAATTATGAATCTTCAGTGCTAAAAAAAGCACCTGAAGGTGCTTTTTCTTATTGCTGGGCTAAATTATAGCGCAACGATATTGATCGCATTTGGACCTTTTTGACCATCAACCACGCTAAAAGAAACGCGTTGACCTTCAAACAAAGTTTTGAAACCAGAACTGCTGATTTCTTTGAAATGAGCAAAAACGTCAGGACCTGATTCTTGTTGAATAAAACCAAAACCTTTAGTTTCGTTAAACCATTTTACTGTACCGGTAACTGTAGTAGACATAATATAACCTGTTAAATTTTAATAATTTTAGTCATGAAAATGACTATGGATAACTTGGAAAAACAACAAGAATTGAAATAAAGATCTGAAAAAACGGAGGATTATAAATAATACTGCGGCACTTAAAGAAGCTTAACTAAACAACGCTTTTTTCTAGTTAAAGACAGCATAGCCTAAATCAGAAAATATTCAAGTTTTTTATATTTATTATTTATTTTTCTTATAAAAGTGGCTCCATTCTTGTTTTTTAAAGAATTTCAAGCTGTTTGCTTGAGCTTTATCGGTTGTATTTAAGCTTTAACCAAGCTAAACAATAAATACACGTTGTGTTTGTGTTACTTTATGTTAATCAAAATCGTTCAGTACCCAGCAAGATTTTACTAAGTCAGTGTATTTTATAACTTTGGGTAAATTAGTATTTATAGTTTTAAGATAGTTATCGTCATTGTTTGTGTATAAAAATCCACCTATATTAAAATTCAATTGGAAAAATTAACTATAAGAATTTCTTGATTTTAATTTAAAACCAAATACGAGTGAGTCTCATGGATTACTGGAACAGTGTGTTACTTATATCCATCATCACCGTGGTTGGACTGGCCATGATCATCCTGTTCGTCGGATGTAAAATGTGGAAGAACTTGGTGGTCACTTTACTGATTGCCACCTTGATTGGTTTTCTGATTGTATGTACAATCAATTTTGTTTTTGGCGATCGTCTTCAATTTCTATGGGGTGCCCCTGAGACTGGCGATAGCAATTTTATGCTGGAAATGGGGCTGATGAGCCTGTTAATTGGCGGTGTGAGTACCTTTATCATTATGTTAGGCACTTTGGTTGCTAAAAGTAACAGTGGAAATCAAGGCGATGAAGACTAGTTTTTCGCAAAATAACAAGTCTTTTAATGAGCGGGAAAGTGCAGAAAAACATCGCATGTACAGTTCATAGGCTTAAAAAATCTTTCTCAGCCAAATGTATAGTGCCATAGCGCTACGGGGCATAAATGGAGCTTCATATCCCGTAGCTGCATAATTTTCTGTATCAAAAATTTAGAACATCATTCTTAGACCTGCACCATAGATCCAGCCTTTTTCAGAATCAGAGCTTTGCTGCCAGGCTGTCTGTTTGTTGCCTTTACTATATTCATAACCCACTTCCAGATAAGGCATGAGCTTTTTGCTCAGTTCATAGCGTGTTTCCAGGCCCAAGGTGGCATGACTAAGGCCGGTTTTTTTCGCATTCGCTGCCTGATCATTCAGGATGACATCCAGTTCGACAAAGGGTTGCATAATCAGTTTCTGAGTCAGTAACAGGTCACGCTCTGTTTCCAGTTTTAATCCGACAAAGTCATCTTCACCGACATAGACATGAGCATCCGTTTCGAAAAAGTAGGGGGCCAGGCCATGCAGGCCAAATACTGCATCGAAGCGCTCGTTCTGCTGGTTTGTAGAAGGCTCGGCTAAATTTTCCTGCCGATAGCGCACCCCGGTCTGCACATCCCAGAAATCAGAAATATTTCGGCTATACAGCACGTTGGCATCATATTCGGCCGGATGGGATTCCTGTTTGTCGGCTTCTAACTTGAGGAAGATTTTATTTTCATCCGTGCCAATTCTGGCTTGGTTCTTGGACTTGAATGCCCCATTTCCCTCTGAACTATGCTGCCATTTCTGGTCCAGAATGATCTGGCTATAAATCTGTGCGCCATGTTCTTTACGGTGGTCATGTTGGCTGGCAGAACTGACTGAATTTTGTGGTGTGCTCAGCGCCTGCTGTTGATGTGATAACTTTGGTGGTTGATAGGATGAGGCATCTGCTGTTCCAGTATGCTGTGCGTGGTTATCAGCCATGTTTTGCATGGCATGATGTCCGCTATGATGCTGATGTTCAGCATGGCTTGTATGATCGCTAGAAGCTGCCGCAAAAATACTCAGACTGCTTAGGGTAAGCGCACTGCTGAGCACTGACTTTACAAAAAGATTAGTGATGTGCATGGCTTGCTCCTTCAGCTGCTGCTGGTTTTGAAGGCATTTTTTGTGAAGAAGGGTGAGATGTTTGATCTGCATCAACTTGTGCCACAATCAGCTTGTTCATCATACCGGCACTCATGTGATAGAGCAGATGGCAGTGAATTGCCCATTCTCCCAGTTCGTCTGCTGTGAGCAGGGTAGTCACCGTTTTCCCGGGCGGCACAATCACAGTGTGTTTATTTGGCATATTTGCAGCAGACTGACCATTTTCCAGCTGCATAAACATGCCATGTAAATGCATCGGATGGGCCATCATGCTGTCATTGATAAATTTCAGCCGGATCCGCTCGCCATATTTCACCTGAAGTGGCTCGGCATCACTGAATTTTTTACCATTCATGGTCCAGATATAGCGCTCCATAGTTCCACCCAGACGAATCACCAGTTCACGTTCTGCTGCGCGGGTATCAGGTTGTGGTGTCAGGGCTTTGAGGTCTTGATATTGCAAGGCTTTGTGCCCTGCAGGCGTAGACATATTGGCCCAGCCCTCAACCGGCTGATGAGGCTGATTGGTTCCGGACATGGCATTATGACTTGCATGCATGTCGTGCTGGGCATGTTGATCATGTTCACTTGTGGCAGTCTGCATGGTCTGACTGCTGTGTGTGTCATGTGACATGTATGTTGTTCGCCATGTCCCATATCTTCCATGGTCAATAAGGCACGAGGGCGCGGTGTTGGTAATTGAACCGGAGCCGGGGCTTTACTTGAATCAGTTGCCTGATGCAGACTGCCAATGGCAAAGCCTGAGCGGTCGATCGATTCCGCTTCAATCTGGTAATGCGCTGCAGTGGGTTCCACAATCACATCATACGTTTCAGCGGTTCCGATACGGAATTCATCTACATTGACCGGCTGCACCGGTTGTCCATCGGCACTGACCACGGTCATTTTCAGCTGGGGAATACGCACATCGAAAAACGACATGGCAGAAGCATTGATGAAACGCAGGCGGACTTTTTCATTGGGCTGGAACTGGCCACTCCAGTTTTGTTGCGGCGTTTTTCCATTGACCAGAAAGGTATAACCGGTAACATCAGATAGGTCGGTTTTCAGCATACGCATCTGGTTCCACATCTTGCGGTCTGACCAGGTGGCCTTCAGGCCATCACGTTTCACCTGCTGGAGTACATCGCCCAAGGTTTCACGCTGGTTCTGATAATATTCGGCCGATTTTTTTAAATTGTTCTGAATCTGCTGGCCGCTTTGTTCGTGAAAATCTGACAGCATCACCACATAATCCCGCTCGGTTTGTTCATGTGGAGGTAGTAATGTCTGTGCTTTGGGGCGAATCACCAATGCGCCATAGAGGCCATCCTGTTCCTGACCTTTGGAATGTGCGTGATACCAATAGGTGCCGTTTTGACGAACCTTGAAGCGATAAGTAAAAGACTGTTTCGGTTTGATCCCCTGAAAACCGTTAAATCCGGGGACACCATCCATCAGTCCGGGCAGGAGGAGGCCATGCCAGTGCAGCGAGGTATCCTGATTGTTCAGGTTGTTTTGTACATGAATAATTGCTTCATCGCCCTCTGTAAATTCAAGTGTCGGAGCCGGGAACTGACCATTGACGGTAATACGCTGCACAGGTTTACCGGTCAGATTGAGTTTACCTTCATCAATAATCAGATGATATTCTTTCACTGCAGCAAAAGCAGAGGACGAGATCACACATAAGCCTACAAGCAGGCTGTGACGAAATTTGATAGACATAACTTGATCCTGAAATTTATTAAAAATATTTAAAAATTTGGATCAGGCTTTGGGAGGACGGAGAATATCTTGCCAGTAACCGCTAAGGTGACGGGCAGTATAAGGGAAAGAAAGTTCGGTATTGGCTTCGTAGGGGTGCAATATAGTCAACGGCTGCGGTTCGGTATTTAACCAGCTCATCATGCTTTGGCAGGCACTAAAGCTGCAATCGAGACATTCATGTTGTTGAGTCGAAGCTTGATTATCACAGTGTTGAGAAGCGGGAGCATACGTTGCATGTTCTATGGTAGCCATCTGTGAGGCGTGCTGATCACCATGTACCATTTGTTTGGCACAAGGCTGTTGTTGCATTTGAATCAGATGCATGGAGTTCGCGGATGCTACAGACATAGTGCCCCAGCCGATGGCAAAAACCATCAGCAGGATAAACCAGGCCTGTTGAAAAAAGCGTTGCAGCACGAAGCACCTTGAATCGCAGAATGCGTATTATTTTTAAGCATAAAAGTTCTGCAGGGATTTGGCAATAATACAGGAGCACTTAACAATGCAGATGGCTTAAATATTCCAAAGAAGCTGAAAGATTTATTTAAAAATTAGAAAGCTTGTGATGAGCAGTCAGGGTTATTCTAATCAATCATCTTTATCGGACTGCTGTGTTTCCTCACATTTTTTGCAGTCCAGTTCTATGCCCAGTTTTTCCCTTCGACCTGATTCAGTCATGACCCAGGGACGGTTTTGCCAGGGCGGATCATGCCGTACATGTTGACCATGTCCACAGGCCAGTTCAGCGACCCAATGATTTTCCTCATCTAAATGAAAACCGACGATAGCTTGCAACATCTTTAGATTCATCCTTAACACAAGAATGCATACATACTCATGCAAAATCTGAATAAACAAAAGAATAATCTCGGCTATACTCATTGCCAAATTCATTTTGAAAAAAGAGCACAGAAATATGCGCGTACTTGTTGTGATGGATCCCATCGAAAATGTAAACCTGAAAAAAGATTCAACCATGGCGATGCTTTGGGCAGCCGCACGCCGTGGTCATGAACTGGGTTATGCATTACAGCAAGATTTGTATATTGATCAGGGTAAAGCATTTGGTTTGATCTCACCACTACAAGTGTTTGAAGACTATAATCATTACTATGAATTAGGTGAAAAGCGTAAAGAATCCATCGCGGCATATGATGTGGTGTTAATGCGTAAAGACCCACCTTTTGACATGAATTTTGTCTATGCAACTTATATCCTGGAACAGGCTGAACGTGAAGGTGCCTGGATCATTAACAAGCCGCAAAGCCTGCGTGACTGTAATGAAAAGCTGTTTGCCACCCAGTTCCCGGAACTGCAAGTACCAACTTTAGTGACTTCACAACAAAGCCTGATACGTGAATTCATTAAAGATCATGGTGATGTCATTGTTAAACCCTTAGATGGCATGGGGGGAATGGGGATTTTTCGTCTGTATCAGGACGGAGTAAATATCGGTTCGACTATCGAAATCCTGACCAATAATGGGACTCAGCCCATCATGGCACAGCGTTATATTCCAGAAATTGTTGAAGGCGATAAACGTATTTTGATGGTAAATGGTGAACCGGTACCTTATTGTCTGGCACGTATTCCCCAAAATGGTGAAGTGCGCGGCAACCTGGCAGCAGGTGGTCTGGGGGAAGCGCGTCCTTTAACTGAAAATGATAAAGCCATTGCTGCAAAAGTTGGCCCATTTTTACGTGAAAAAGGTCTGGTCTTCGTGGGTCTGGATGTGATTGGTAACTATGTCACTGAAATTAACGTGACCAGTCCAACCTGTATCCGTGAAATTGATACCCAGTTTGGGACTTCGATTGCGGATGACCTGTTTGATGTGCTGGAAGCAGGGGTCAAGCAGGCCTAAGTTTTGTAATTATAAATAAAAAGAGCCTCCATTGAGGCTCTTTTTATTTACCATGCCATCGGAACAGATAGCTGCTCATCATCAGACCGAGTACCGAAAGGCAGGCAGTAACCAGTGCAATATTGGCCCATTGTCCGGTCGCAGAAACCAGTGATGCACTCAGTGGCGGGACAAAAAACTGTGCAAATGCCGAAACTTGAAGAACAAGGCCGACACTGGCTGCCGCGGCATTGGCCTGAGGTGCATATTTCAGAGTAATGGCAAAAACAGTCGTCGGAATAATTCCGCCAATCAGTGAAAACAATACAGCACTCAGTACCTGTAATTCCAACATCAACCAGGAACGAGCAGCAAAGGCCAGAAAGCTGGTCAGCATCATGCTGATAAAACCAGTCCAGAGCAGGGTTTTCGGCTGCCAGCCACGTTGCAACAGCATACCGGCACCAAAGGTACCACCCAGATTGGAAACCACGACCAGTGAAGCCAATATACCTGCAGTTTTTAAATCAATCTGATTCGCGACATACATACTCGGTAAAAAGCCGATTACAGTCAGCCACTGACTGGTATAACAGGCAAAAATTACCGCCAGACATAAAATTGGTGGATGAGTAATGGTGACCCGAACAATTTCCCAGAAAGAAGAACTGGTAGCCGATGATGATGCGGTTTCAGAGGTAGGTACTTGCGGTTCAAGATGCAGATAACGATGTACCATTAAGGCAATCAACAGACACAATCCACCGAGTAAAACCCAGATGGTCTGCCAATGCAGCCATTCCAGCAATATCGGAATACACAGAACGGCTAGACTCACCCCTACACCCATATAGGAACTCCACAGCCCCATCTTGAAATTCAGATGTTCTAGCCGGCTGATCCTTTTCAGAATGGCTGGTGCACACAGGGAGATGGTCAGGAAGCCGATGCCTTCAGTAAAACGAAAAAAATATAATGCAGCGACATGCTGAGTCCAGAGTCCGGCAATACTGCTGAACCCTAGAATCGTTAGCGCCAGAATCAGGCAACGTTTTAGACCAAATTTTTCAGAGAATGCACCAATACTGAGTGCAAACAGCATGCCTGCGCCCTGAACCAGAGACAGGGAAAAACCTGCTTGGGTAAAACTGAGTCCTAAGTCCTGCTGCAAAATTGGAATTACGGCAGAGAGTTTGCCGACATGAATGGCAGCCAGATAACCTGCCAGGATCACCCAGCTATCATGCACTGAAATTTTTGACATCTGTCATCGCTTTATCTGTTAAATCAATTCATTAAAGAATTGATGTTATTTATTAAGAATATAAATAACATAGAAAAAGAATAAATTTCATGCTGTTTAGACCTAAGTTTAGGTCTGAAAAATAGTGATCAGTGCAATAATGTTTTCGCTTCATCCTGCGATAAAATCTGTTTTATATCTATAAAAAAGAAATCATTGAAATCAATTAATAAAATCCGTTTTTTTTCTGAAAATTGAATAAAAATGCAGACCTGATTATAAATACAGTTTAAACTTTAAAATCGTGTGAAAAAAAACAATGAAACGCTCGTTGAAATAAAGTAAATAAACTTTCATGGCTTAGCGATTGTGATTACAATTGACGACTTAAATTACACATCCTGTTTATATTTTAGAATTGAAGAATTAGACCGTGACCGATGCTCAGCAAAAACAGCCTAAACATGTCATGATGATGGCCGCAGGTACCGGTGGACATGTATTTCCAGCGTTAGCCGTTGCAAAAGACTTAGAACAGCAGGGGATCAAAGTGTCCTGGTTGGCAACTCCGGCAGGCATGGAAAACCGACTTTTAAAAAACCATAATATTCCAATTTATCAGATTGATATTCAAGGCGTGCGCGGCAATGGCGTAGTACGTAAATTGGTGGCACCGTTTAAAATTCTAAAAGCCACTCTTAGCGCCATGAAGTATATGAAACAGCTGAAGGTGGATGCTGTCGCCGGTTTTGGTGGCTATGTCGCCGGTCCAGGTGGTCTAGCAGCGCGAATGCTGGGCATTCCCGTGATTATTCATGAGCAAAATGCTGTAGCCGGTTTTACCAATACCCAGCTGTCCCGTATTGCCAAAAAAGTCTGTCAGGCATTTCCGAATACTTTTCCGGCCCAGGATAAAATTGTCACTACAGGCAATCCGGTACGTAAAGAAATTACTGAAATTTTCAATCCGTCCTGGCGTTATCAGGAACGGGAAAAAGCTGGCCAGCCACTGCGTATTTTAATTGTCGGGGGTTCACTGGGCGCTCAGGCACTCAATGAATGTGTGCCTGAAGCCTTAAAACAGCTGAATGTCCCATTGAATGTTTATCATCAGTGTGGTCAAAATCATGCAGATGCGACCCGTGCCCGTTATGCTGATGCACCTGCAACTTTAAATATTGAAGTACAGCCATTTATTGAAGATATGGCACAGGCCTATAGCGATGCGGACTTAATTATCTGCCGTGCCGGTGCGTTGACCGTAACTGAAATTGCCACAGCAGGCGTGGCCGCAATCTTTGTGCCATTACCAAGTGCGGTAGATGATCACCAGACCGCCAATGCCCGATTCCTGGCAAATCTTGGCGCAGCAAAAATCTGCCCGCAAGCCACAATGACCCCAGACAGTTTAAAAGCGTTGCTGGAACCGATGCTGAATCGCCAGCTTCTTATGGAAATGGCTGTAAAAGCACGCCAGCAGGCTCAACCAGATGCAACCCAACACGTGGTTCGTTTAATTCAAGAATTGTAAACCGAGTAAATTATGTCTCCATCAACTCCAGCTGACCAAGCGAAAAAATTAATCAAAGTGCCAGAAATGCGCCGTATCAAACACATTCATTTTGTGGGGATCGGCGGTGCTGGCATGTGTGGTATTGCTGAAGTATTGAAAAACCAGGGTTATAAAGTCTCTGGTTCAGATATTAAAGCGTCCAAAACCACGGCTCAGCTGGAAGAAAATGGAATTAAGGTTTACATCGGTCATGCCGCTGAAAATATTCAGGGTGCCAATGTCATTGTGGTTTCAACCGCCATTGATCCTGAAAATCCGGAAATTAAGACTGCGATTGAAAAGCGTATTCCAGTGGTTCGCCGTGCTGAAATGCTGGGTGAATTGATGCGCTACCGTCACGGTATTGCAGTAGCAGGTACTCACGGTAAAACGACAACCACCAGTCTGGTGACTTGTATGTTGGCCGAAGAAAATCTTGATCCAACCTATGTGATCGGTGGCTTGCTGAATCGTACGGGTGTGAATGCTGCATTGGGTGCCAGTCGTTATATCGTGGCAGAAGCAGATGAATCAGATGCCTCTTTCCTGCACCTGCAACCAATGGCGACGATTGTCACCAATATCGATGCTGATCATATGGATACTTATGGCGGCAGCTTTGACGTGCTGAAAGATACTTTTGTTCAGTTCCTGCAAAAACTTCCGTTCTACGGCCTAGCCGTGGTATGTGGTGATGATGCCAATATACGCGAAATTATGCCGCGGATCGGTCGCCCACTCCTTACCTATGGTTTCAATGAAGACAATGACATTCGTGCAGTTGATATTGAACAGGATGGCATGCAGTCGCACTTTACGGTATTGCGTAAAGATCGTGAGCCGCTGCGTGTTACGATCAATATGCCGGGTGCACATAATATTCTGAATTCACTGGCAGCAATTGGTATTGCGACTGATGAAGGCGTTTCTGATGCTGCGATTTGCCGTGCCTTAGAAAGCTTTAGCGGTGTTGGTCGTCGCTTCCAGGTGCAAGGTCAGTTTGAGCTTGAAGGCGGTGATGTGAAGCTGGTGGACGACTATGGTCACCATCCTAAAGAAGTGGAAGCAACCATCAAGGCGGCACGTGCCAGCCATCCAGACCGTCGTCTGGTAATGATGTTCCAGCCGCACCGTTTTAGCCGTACCCGTGACTGTTTTGAAGACTTTGTTGATGTATTGTCCACGGTAGATCAGTTGTTATTACTAGAAGTTTATTCAGCAGGGGAGAAACCAATCGTTGGTGCAGATAGCCGTGCTCTGGCGCGCAGTATTCGTCTGCGTGGTGAGGTAGAGCCGATTCTGGTTGATCCGGTTGAAGGAAACCTCAGCAATGTCATGAAAAATGTGCTACAAGCAAATGACCTGCTGCTGACTCAGGGTGCCGGTAATGTAGGTGCAATTTCAATTGAACTTGCTCAGAATCATCTATATGTAAAGTAGTCGCCGTGTGTGGCTCAGATAGAATTGACCAGATTTAAAAGTTTAAGGATATAAACGTGTCAAATGCTTCAAAATTCGGAAAAGTTGCCGTATTGCTTGGTGGTAAATCTGCAGAGCGTGAGGTTTCGCTAGACAGTGGTACGGCAGTGCTTGAGGCATTGCTGCGTTCTGGGGTGAACGCCGAAGGCTTCGATCCTCAGGAGCGTAGCATCACGGAGCTGACGGCTTATGATCGTGCTTTCATTGTGCTGCATGGTCGTGGTGGTGAAGATGGTCAGATTCAAGGTGCACTGGAGTGGCTGAATATTCCTTATACCGGTACAGGCGTACAGGGTTCAGCGATTGGTATGGACAAGGTTAAAACCAAGCAGGTTTGGCAAGGTTCAGAACTGCCAACAGCACCTTACCGTATTGTGACCAAAGATTCGAATGCTGAAGAAATCGTTGCAGCACTGGGCTTGCCACTGATTATCAAGCCAGTGCATGAAGGCTCAAGCATTGGTATGAGCAAGGTTGAGAAAATCGAAGACTTCGCCACTGCCATTGCGAAAGCGACTGAACATGATGCCATTGTGATGGCAGAGAAATGGATTACCGGTCGTGAATTCACTATTGTTTTGTTAAATGGTCAGGCACTTCCGGTAATTCGTTTGCAACCACCAGAAGATGTGGCTTTTTACGACTATGAAGCCAAATATAACCGTAATGATGTACAGTACGGCATTCCATGCGGTCTAAGCGAAACAGAAGAAAAAGAACTGCAAGCCTTGGCTTTACGGGCTTTCCAGGCAGTAGGTGCTAGCGGTTGGGGTCGTATTGATGCCATGCAGGATCAGGACGGTAAGTTCTGGCTACTGGAAGTGAACACGGTGCCAGGCATGACCAGTCATTCTTTGGTGCCAAAAGCGGCAGCAGCAGTAGGCTATAGTTTTGAAGCGCTATGTGTGGCGATTCTGGAACAAACTCTGAACGGTGTGGCTCACTAAGATATGGCTCAACTTCCTGCATCCATGCGCCGCAAACGTGCTGCGATTACATCAATTCACGACAAGCCGCCCACACGAAAAGAAAAAATGGCCAATCTAGGTGGTTGGTTACTGCTGTGTGTGGCGTTTGTAGTACTTGCTGCAGGAATACTGGGATTCTATCGTGTGATGACCGATGCCCAGGTAGCAGAGCTTGAGGTGATTGGTTTTCGTTCGGTGGCAGAAGAACGTCAGATCCTGCAACATGTATCGCCAATTATTACCGAAAATTATTTTACCTCGGATTTAAGATCAGTCCGTGATAAAACTCTAGAATTATCTTGGGTAGATCGTGTTGTGGTATCACGTGCCTGGCCGAATGCAATTCGGGTAAGGGTAATGCCGCACCATGCAATTGCACGTTGGGGCACTGGACGTCTGCTCAGTGATAGCGGGAAAATTTTTACTGAAGTACTTCCTCGCAGTTATCCTGAATTACCGTTACTGCATGGTCCTGCCAGCCAGGCCAAAACCATGATGCGTCGCTATAACGAAATTAATCAGCTGTTCGCACCGCATGGCATTCGTTTAAAAGAATTATATCTAACAGAGCGCATGACATGGTTTATGCAGTTTGATTCGGGATTACGCGTGATTGTGGATCAGGATCAAACCATGAGCAAGCTGCAACGTCTTAGCCATCTTTCCTATAGCGATTTGAAGCCAGTTTGGTCTAGAATTTCTTCAATTGATCTGCGCTATAGAAATGGGCTTGCGATTCAGTGGAAGAATGCAGTTCCACCAAAGATACAAAATGGTCATTTTATTGTAACGAATAATGACACCGGCGTTGAGAACGGCGTTACAGTAAAGCCATAATGTTCGGCTTTGAAAAATAGAGGCTTAGAGCCATAAATTAAACACAGGTAATGGTAGTAACGAATAATGAATGAAGCTGTTCCCTCAGTTGTTGCGATTGACATTGGGACGCACAAAGTTTCAGTTTTGATTGGTAAGGTACATGCGCCAGACAATATCCAGGTCATTGGGATGGCGACTGCTCGTAACCGAGGCATGAATAAAGGGAAAATTGTAAGTCTCGATAAAGTCATTACCGCAATAAAAAATGCCGTTCAAGAAGCGGAAGACATGGCGGAATGCCGTGTACATTCAGCCTGGATTTCAATTCCAAGTGCGGAGCTGAAAAGCTTTTATGCTTCAGGCCGTACTTCAGTTGACAATACAGAACATACAATTACCACCAGTGAAGTGGTGCGTGCGCTTGAACTGGCCAAAGCCAGTCATCAGATCTCAGATCATTACCTGGTTAGCGCAGTTCCACTAGGTTTTGAGCTGGATGATGCACCGGAATGGGTATTGAATCCGATCCGTATGTCGGCGCACAGCATGACTGGGCATTATCATTTAATGATGTTGCCAATTAGCACCATGCAGAATATTGACCGTGCCCTGAAAGGTGCCAATATTGGTGTAGAGCGCATGGTGGTATCATGTCTGGCCACTGCTGAAGCCAGCTTGCTGAAAGATGAAAAAGAGTATGGGGTATGTCTGGTCGACATCGGTGCCGGAACCACAAATCTTGCAGTTTATCTGGATGGTCGTCTGGCACTTACCCATACCATTCAGCGTGGTGGAGAACATGTAACACGTGATATCGCAGCGGTGTTACAGACTACCACTGAAGAAGCTGAACGTATTAAGCTGTTATATGGTTGTGTCGATCTGAAAGTGGTAAAACCGGACCATATGATTCAGTTCCAGGGTATTGATGGTCCGCAGACTATTAGCCGGATTGAACTGACCGAGATTATTATTGCGCGTTATAGTGAAATTCTGGGCTTGGTGCGTGATGAACTGGAAAACAGTGGTGCAATGCAGGGGCTGTACCATGGTGTGGTATTAACGGGTGATGCCAGCCATATTGAAGGTATGGTCAGCTATGTACGCCGCACTTTAGGTATATCGGCGCATTTGGGTAATCCGCCAGCGCCAGTACATGCAGATGAAGCACATCAGGCAGCGCTGCGTCGTTCGCAGTACGCTACAGCTGCAGGTCTGCTGATGTTCAGCCAGAGTGACGCGCAGGAAACCATCGTAGAATCGGAAGAAAATGAAAGACTGTCAGTGACTCAGCGCGTTAAACGTGCTTGGTCAGGCTTTAATGAAACATTGAAGTCAATTTTTTAGTCGACATTTATTGTGAATATTGTTGAGAAGTTGTAGTAAAAAATGCCTGCACTTGACAACTGAGTTGTGGAGCAGCATTCTTAAAAACAATTTTTTATTAAGATCAGGGCAGTATACGGGCTTAGTGACTGCCAGTACTAAATTAGGAATTTTATAGGTCATGGCCTCATTTGAATTTTTTGAAGACGATCAAGACGATAGCATTGGTCAAGCCCGTTTCACTGTGTTTGGTGTAGGGGGTGCGGGTGGTAATGCTGTACAGCATATGCTGCAATCAGACATCCAGGGTGTAAAATTTGTCTGTGCCAATACTGACAAACAGGCACTGGATCGCATGGAAGCTGAATTTAAAATTCAGCTGGGCGAACAAAGTACCCGTGGTCTAGGTGCAGGTGCAAACCCACAAGTCGGTCAAGCGGCAGCAGAAGAAAGCCGTGAACTGATCCGCCAGCATCTTGAAGGCACAGATATGGTATTCGTGACTGCTGGTATGGGCGGCGGTACAGGTACCGGTGCGGCACCAGTGGTTGCAGAAATTGCTAAAGAAATGGGTATCCTGACAGTTGGTGTCGTTACTACGCCATTCAACTTTGAAGGTAAACGCCGTTTACAGTCCGCTGAGAAAGGTATTCAAGCCCTGGAACAGCACGTGGATTCCCTGATCATCATTCCAAACCAGCGCCTGCTGAAAGTATTCCGTGACATCTCGATGAAAGATGCTTACAAGAAGGCAGATGACGTTCTGTTAAATGCAGTACGCAGTATCTTTGATCTTGTGGTACGTCCAGGTCATATCAACCTTGACTTCGCCGATCTGAAAACAGCGATGAGCACACGTGGTTATGCCATGATGGGTGTAGGTCTTGGTCGTGGTGAAAACCGTGCACGCCAGGCAGCTGAACAGGCAATTCGCAGCCCATTACTGGATAACGTCACTATCATGAATGCCAAAGGTATCCTGATTAACGTGACTGGTGGTGATGATGTAACCTTTGGTGAAATTGAAGAAATTACCGATGTTGTGAACCAGATCGTGGATCTGGACGAAGGTCAAGTCTTCTATGGTACCGTATTTGATCCAGATGCGCGTGATGAAATTAGCGTAACTGTAATCGCAACAGGTCTGACCCGTAACTCGGCAGATGCTGCTGAGCCTGCGAAACGTACCAATGTACAGCAGTCACGTCCTGTAACAGCACCGGCTGCAGTAGATGAAGATGATGTGCCAGCGATTCAGCGTCAACAAACTGGTACAGGTGCGGCAGCGACGCCGGCTGCCTCTGTTTCAAGCCCACGTCCAACGCCAATGAGTATTCAGGATTATCTTAAAAATCAACAGCGTAAGTAATATGTAACAATATGTGTTTACGATGTTTCAACAGAAAAGGTGGTTTTAGGGCCACCTTTTTGTTTTTTATCAATGGCTAAATATGCTACCGTATAGCGGTTTTGTTGATGAACAGATGATAAAAGCATGTTGAAACAGCGTACCCTGAAACGTGTCGTGAAAGCGAGCGGCATCGGTCTTCATAGTGGGCAGAAAGTCATGATTAACTTCGTGCCACACCATGCCGATGGGGGAATTGTATTTCGACGCATCGATCTGAATCCACCAGTTGATATACCCGCCAATGCCATGCTGATCCAGGAAGCCTTCATGTGCTCGAATCTGGTTCAGGAAAATGCCAAAGTGGGTACCATTGAGCATCTCATGAGTGCCATTGCCGGTCTGGGCATCGATAACCTGGTTATTGAAGTATCAGCTTCTGAAGTGCCCATCATGGACGGCAGTGCCGGTCCATTTATCTATCTGCTGATGCAAGGTGGACTTCAGGAACTGCAGGCACCAAAGAAATTTATTAAAATCATCAAACCTGTAGAAGCGCTTATTGATGATAAGCGTGCGGCTTTTAGCCCACATGAAGGCTTTCAGCTTAACTTCACCATCGACTTTGATCATCCTGCTTTCAAGAAAGAATATCAGTCTGCCACCATCGACTTCTCTACTGAAACCTTTGTATATGAAGTCAGTGAAGCACGTACCTTTGGTTTTATGAAAGATTTGGATTATCTCAAAGCCAATAATCTGGCACTTGGTGCAAGTCTGGAAAACGCAATTGGCGTGGATGAAACTGGGGTAGTCAATGAAGAAGGGCTACGTTTTTCAGATGAATTTGTGCGTCACAAGATTTTGGACGCTGTCGGTGACTTATATCTGATGGGTCACCAGATTATCGCTAAATTCGACGGTTACAAGTCAGGCCATGCCTTAAATAACCAGCTTTTGCGTAATGTCAGCAGTGATCCGGATAGCTATGAAATTGTAACATTTGATGACATTGAAACTTGTCCAATTCCTTATGTGAATGTGACATAAGTCATTGTCTTTTAGTGTATATGTTATATTATAACAATATAGAATGAGAACTGGTTCTCGCAATTTACATTGTAAATCAACATGATTTAATTTGTATGTTATTTTTTATTGCTTGCCAAACGTAGTAAAGCTTGGCTAAGCTTAGGGTCGCTTATAAAGTCAGCAGCACTACGGAGCATATCCTGTGTTTCTGGGCTTAAGGCTCTTTCGGATTTCTCTGTAATCAAAGGTGTTTTGGATGGATTTCGTAAACACACTTGTAGTTTGGTTAAGTCCTTTAATTCGCTAATTTGAGAGAGTTGTGAAACGTATTGCTTCTGTAAGTAGGCCAACTGAGAAATCATAGCTTGGTTTTCACCAGTAAGCGTTAACACACCATTTTGATAGCAGACAACCTGCCACTGTTCCGGTTTGGGCAACAAAGGTTGAATGAGTTTTGTAAGTTTCTGCCATGCAGCAACTTGTGATGAGAGAAACGAGAAGTTTCCTGTTTTTATGTGTTTTCTTGTTTGTTGAAAAACGTTGACAGGTTCAGACATACATCATTCCTACATGATTATGCCTTAATCTTATGCGCTCTTTTCGGTAGATATCAAGGAAGAGATCACCCAAGGAACTCGATTAAAACAGTTTTAGAGAGGTTTTTTATGCATTTGCGACGTATTTTGTTGGCATTTTCCCTGGCGAGTTCAGCTGCTTCTGTAGCATTCGCAGATTTAGTGGATCTAAATCAGGAAAGTGGATCCGTCGATCGTCTTGAGCAGCTTACACGGACTTTAGCACAGGGCGCTTATACACAATCAGATGATGTTTATATCCCTGCTGAAACCAAATTAAGCGTTCAGCTCCGTGAGAAGCCAGTTGAGCTCAACAATGCAACGATTGAGAAAAAGTACGGCGCTTCTAAGTCTACATCTAAATCTTCTTCAAGTTTTTCATCTTCTCCATATTCCTGGTTAGTTGCACATCCTCTGCCAAACCTGAAACGTGTCAGCTCTGACTTTGGTGGGCGTACCATGAATGGTCGCGCTGAAAACCATTCTGGTCTGGATATGTCTGCACCAAGCGGTACACCGATCTATGCGACGGGGCCTGGTATTGTGACCAAGTCAGGTTGGGGTACAGGTTACGGCCAATACGTGGAAATTAATCACGGTAATGGTTACCTAACTCGTTATGCACATGCTTCACGTCTGATTGCACGTGTGGGTGATCGCGTAGAAGCAGGTGAGCACATTGCCAACGTAGGATGTACAGGTCGCTGTACAGGCCCGCATTTACACTATGAAGTAGTAAAAGACGGTCAGCGTAAGAATCCTTCAACTTATCTTGCCATGCTGCCATAAGGCCTGTCAGGTCATTTAAGCTACCCTGTACATAACACCTACAGAAAAAGCACATCCATATTTAAAAGTAATAAATCTCTGGTCTCTTTCTAAAATGAGAGAAACTGGAGATTTATTGCTTTCAGGTCTTAATTTATCACTAAAAAATATGAGCAATGTATAATTTTGATTCTTTACTGACTCAGATTTGTATCTTTGTGTAATAAATGATCAATAGGTATTTAGCTGCTAAATACCCTGGCATTCGCGCATTCAGCGTGGGCGATACCTGTCACTGCCCTAAATATGATACATATAAACGATTAATGTAGATCTTTAGGAACAGTAGATTATGGCGTTTTATGGCGATACAGACGCGCAAGAAACTCAAGAATGGCAAGACGCTTTTGACTCTGTTTTGCAACACATGGGCACTGAGCGTGCAGCTTTCTTATTAGAGAAACTTTATCAGCGCGCGATTGCTAAGCATGTTCCCATTCAGCGTTTAAATACTCCTTACTTAAACACGATTTCTGTTGAAGAACAACCACCTATGCCGGGTGACCAGGACATGGAGCGCCGTATTCGTGCGTTGATCCGCTGGAATGCACTGGCGATGGTTCTTCGCGCGAACAAAACTGGCGATGATCTAGGTGGCCACTTGGCCAGTTTTGCATCATCCGCAACATTATATGATGTAGGCTTTAACCACTTCTTCCGTGCCAATAGCGACAACTTCGGCGGTGACATGATCTATTATCAAGGTCACTGTGCTCCGGGTATCTATGCACGTTCATTTCTGGAAGGCCGTTTAACGGAAGACCATTTAAATAACTTTCGTCGTGAAGTAGATGGCGTTGGCTTACCTTCTTATCCACATCCATATTTGATGCCGGATTACTGGCAATTCCCGACTGTATCGATGGGTCTGGGTCCGATTATGTCGATCTACCAGGCACACATTCAAAAGTATTTGATGAACCGTGGCTTGATCAAGGAAGAAGATCGTAAAGTCTGGGCTTACCTGGGCGATGGTGAGATGGATGAACCAGAAAGTACCGGTGCAATCTCTCTGGCTGGCCGTGAAAAGTTAGA
Organism: Acinetobacter sp. LCT-H3; assembly: GCF_001866125.1. Taxonomy (NCBI): domain Bacteria; kingdom Pseudomonadati; phylum Pseudomonadota; class Gammaproteobacteria; order Moraxellales; family Moraxellaceae; genus Acinetobacter; species Acinetobacter sp. LCT-H3. Next base: position 95,627 of record NZ_MODX01000004.1, read on the forward strand.
TAACTTGATTTGGGTGGTCAACTGTAACCTGCAGCGTCTTGATGGCCCGGTACGTGGTAACGGCAAGATCATCCAGGAACTTGAGTCGCTATTCCGTGGTGCAGGCTGGCGCGTCATTAAAGTCGTTTGGGGCCGTCATTGGGATCCATTGCTTGCCAAAGATGAAACTGGCGCTCTAAAAGCGATTATGGAAGAAGCGGTAGACGGCGATTACCAACGTTATCAAGTAAAAGGTGGTGCTTATACACGTGCGCACTTCTTTGGTAAATACCCAGAAGCTGAAGAGCTGGTTAAAGGTTTAAGTGATGAAGACATCGATAACTTGAACCGCGGTGGTCACGATCCATTCAAAGTATATGCAGCCTATGCAGAAGCAATGAAATCCACAGGTCAGCCAACCGTTATCTTGGCGAAAACAGTGAAAGGCTATGGCCTGTCTGAAGAAATTGAAGCGGTGAATAAGACTCACCAAATCAAGAAAATGCAGCTTGAGTCGTTGAAATATGTACGTAACCGTTTTAACTTGCCATTTACTGATGAGCAGTTAGAAGAAGTTCCATTCTACCGTCCAAGCGAAAACTCGCCTGAGTTGAAATATATGAAGGCACGTCGTGAGGCGCTCGGTGGTTACCTGCCTGCACGTCGTAAGGAAAGCGAACAGCTTGCGATTCCAGAACTGTCGGTATTTGACGCAGTACTTGCAGGTTCTAACGGTAAGCAACAATCAACCACCATGGTGATGGTTCGTTTAATTTCTTCATTATTGAAAGAAAAAGCCATCAAAGACCGCGTGGTTCCAATCGTTCCAGATGAAGCACGTACATTTGGTCTGGAAGGTATGTTCCGTCAGCTGGGCATTTATGCTGCACATGGTCAAAAATACACGCCTGAAGACCAGGAACAATTGATGCATTACCGTGAAGCAAAAGACGGTCACATGCTTCAAGAAGGGATTAATGAAGCGGGTGCGATGAGTGCTTGGGCTGCGTTGGCAACCAGTTATTCAACCAATAACCTGCCAATGATTCCAATGTACATGTACTACTCTATGTTCGGTTTCCAGCGTATTGCTGACATTGCATGGGCGGCAGGTGATGCGCAAGCACAAGGCTTCTTGCTGGGTGCAACAGCGGGTCGTACTACATTGAATGGTGAAGGCTTACAGCACCAGGATGGCCATTCGCATATTCTTGCGAATACGATTCCAAACTGTATTTCTTATGATCCTTGCTTTGGTTATGAGCTTGCCGTGATTGTTCACGATGGCTTGAAGCGTATGTACGTGAATCAAGAGCGTGTGTTCTACTACTTAACCGTAATGAACGAAAACTACGAGCATCCTGCAATGCCACAAGGTGTTGAAGAAGGCATCAAACGTGGTATGTATCTGCTGGAAGAAGACGAGAAAGCTACTGTCCAGTTGCTTGGTTCAGGTGTGATTCTGCGTGAAGTGATCAAAGCTGCGAAGATCCTGCGTGAAGAATATCAAATCCATTCAAACGTATACAGCGTAACCAGTTTCAACGAGCTGGCACGTGATGGTATGGCGTGTGAAGAATACAACCGCTTGCATCCGCTGGCTGAAGACGTGAAAGAAGCATGGGTATCGAAACAGCTCCGTGGTACTGAAGGTATCGTGGTGTCTGCAACAGACCATATGCGTGCGTATAGTGAGCAAATCCGTGCCTACCTTCCAGACAACCGCCCATTCGTTGCATTGGGTACTGATGGTTATGGCCGTTCCGATACACGTGCCAAACTTCGTAGCTACTTCGGTGTAGATGCTGCTCATATTGTGGTTGCTACATTGAAGAAACTGGCTGACGAAGGTGAAGTAGATGCGCGTTTAGTGAAAGATGCGATTTCTAGCTTTGAGCTGGATACTGATCGTCCAGTTGCATGGGCGCCACAAGCAACGCCTGAACTACACGCTGTTGCTGACTACAAGGAGGAGAACTAATCATGCAAATTACGACTCCTGATATTGGTGTAGATAAGGCAACAGTTGCTGAAATTCTGGTGAAAGTGGGTGATACCATTGCCATCGATGAAAGCATTGTACTGCTGGAATCTGACAAAGCCTCTGTTGAAGTGCCTAGCACTTCAGCAGGCGTGGTAAAAAGCATTCTGGTTAATCAGGGTGATGAAGTATCTGAAGGTGCAGTACTCATTGAATTAGAGGCTGAAGACGATGCCAATGCTGTAGAAACCCAGCAAGCTGATGTGTCAGACAAAACTTCGGAAAATACGCCGACTTCATTACCTGATGATGAAATCCTTCAGGAAGTGGCTTCACATCAGCCGGGCACTGCGGCTAAACAAAGCCAGGCACCTGCTGCTAATAGCGCTGCATCTGCGACTGTTGAAGTGAAAGTGCCAGATATCGGTGTAGAAAAAGCACTGGTGGGTGAAATTCTGGTACAGGTCGGTGATGAAATCACGGTTGATCAAAGCATCGTGGTCGTAGAGTCTGATAAAGCGACTGTTGAAGTTCCAAGCACTGTCGATGGCACAGTAGAAGCTATTCAAATTAAGGAAGGTGACACCGTTAAAGAAGGTGTGGTTATCCTGGCAGTGAAAACTGCGGCTTCAGTATCGGCTCAGCAAGCAGCTCCTGAGCCGGCTGAACAGGCTCCTGCACCAGCAGCACCTGAAGCCAAAGCTGAAACTGTTGCACAGGCACCCGCAGCGCCTGCGGGTGATGTAGAAGTGAAAGTACCTGACTTGGGTGTCGACAAAGCTGCTGTAGCAGAAATTCTGGTACAGGTCGGTGACAAAGTTGAGAAAGATCAAAGCATCATCGTGGTGGAATCGGATAAGGCGACTGTCGAAGTGCCAAGCACGACTGCAGGTGTGATCAAGTCAATTCATGTCGAGCTCGGCCAGAACGTTTCTGAAGGCATTGCTCTGATTACGATTGAAGCTGCAGGGCAGGCAGCACCTGCGACAGCTCCGGCTCCCAAAGCAGAAGTGCCAGCAGTTAAAGCTGCACCTGCACCAGCTGCAGTGCCAAAAGCTGAGACTACTGCACCTGAAACGCAAAATGCAGACAAGCTCACCAAAGAGCAGAACGCTGCCAATGCCAAAGTCTATGCCGGTCCCGCAGTTCGTAAGCTTGCACGTGAGCTGGGTGTGGTACTTGCTGAAGTCAAAGCATCTGGTCCGCATGCGCGCCTGATGAAAGAAGATCTGTTTGCATATGTGAAAACACGTCTGACTGCGCCGGCACCTGCTGCAGTTGCGCCAGCCGCGGCTGCACCCGCAGGCTTACCAAAATTACCAAGCTTCGATGCATTTGGTGGCGTGGAAGAGAAAGCCTTGACGCGTTTGCAGCAGGTTTCTATTCCGCAGTTGTCTCTCAATAATTACATCCCGCAAGTGACACAGTTCGACTTGGCCGATATTACTGAACTTGAAGCATGGCGTAATGAGCTGAAAGGCAACTTTAAGAAAGAAGGTCTAAGCCTGACCATTATGTCATTCATTATCAAGGCAGTAGCACACCTGCTGAAAGAAGAGCGTGAATTTGCAGGTCATTTGGCAGATGACGGTAAGTCAGTCCTGTTGCGTAACGAAATCCATATGGGGATTGCAGTCGCAACACCAGATGGTTTGACGGTTCCTGTACTGCGTAATCCAGATCAAAAATCCATTAAGCAAATTTCGAAAGAATTGGGTGAACTGGGTCAAAAAGCACGTGATAAGAAACTTTCGCCGAAAGATCTGCAAGGTGCGAATTTCACGATTTCAAGTCTTGGAGCAATTGGTGGTACAGCGTTTACCCCACTTGTGAACTGGCCACAAGTTGCAATCCTGGGTATTTCACCTGCGACCATGCAACCGATTTGGAATGGTGAGGGCTTTGATCCACGCTTAATGCTTCCATTGTCATTGTCATACGATCATCGTGTGATTAATGGTGCAGATGCGGCACGCTTCACCAATAAGTTAAGCAAATTGTTAAAAGATATTCGTAGCCTATTGATCTAATGCATTATTGCTTTAATAGAAAGACCCTGCTCCGGCAGGGTTTTTTTATATTACGATTTGTAAATATGGATGCTCTTGATTATAATGAGCTTACTTCATTGGGGAGTAGCCGCCTTTTGCGCAAAGCGAAAGGGTGATGGTCAACATATTTGTCCTGAACCGGACATGGTCATCATAGCAAAGAACCAAATGAGCTTCTCGAAGCTTTCTTTTGTTGGCAAGACCTTTGATTTACCATTCTGCAGATTTTGGCTGGCGGGAAGGGTAAGTCATCGGTAGCACATGCCAGCCAGAGAAAGACACATGTACGAATTCCTTCTTTCAACTGCCGTCGTAGCACTTGCCGAAATGGGCGATAAGACCCAATTGCTTGCCTTACTGCTTGCTGCGCGATTCAGAAAGCCTGTTCCTATTCTTGTTGCGATCTTGCTAGCGACCTTGATCAACCACGGTTTGTCTGCGGTATTGGGTCAGTGGATTACCACGGTAATGAGTCCAGATGTGTTGTTATGGGTTGTTTCAATTGGATTTATTGCAATGGCGATCTGGATGCTGATTCCGGATGAACTTGGTGATGAATCTTCTAGCATCAATAAATGGCAAAAATTGGGAGTATTTGGTGCGACCTTTATCCTATTCTTCCTGGCAGAAATTGGTGACAAAACCCAAGTTGCAACTGTAGCCCTGGCAGCACGTTTTGACAGTGTGCTTTGGGTAATGCTGGGAACCACAATAGGTATGATGATTGCCAATGCACCGGCAGTTTTTATTGGGGATAAGCTGGCAAACCGCCTGCCAATCGCCTTGATTCACAAAATTGGTGCGTTGATCTTCTTGTTGATTGGGATTGGTACCTTGCTCAAACATTATTATTTCTAATTCATAAGAATAATCTATTAAATCCTGAGCTAAAAACTCGGGATTTTTATTGTGAAATAGCTCTCAAAATGCTGATAAATAAGGCTATATAGACATTTTTATTTATTGTAAGTTTCTCTGAATACTTATATGTTAACAACAACACAAAAATCATTTTTAAATGTATAAAATTGGGGAAAGTTATGGCTTTTGAACGTACCACATCACAGGTTTTATTCGATGATGGCATCCACAAGTGCATTAGTTTTACCAGCCTGGTAAAAGGTGAAGGCGTTCAGGCCAACCAGTTTTTAATTATTGATAATAACCGTGCGGCAGTACTGGATCCGGGGGGTGACTTGACTTATGTGCCGCTCACCATGGAACTGAACAAGTATACCCGTCTGGCCAATCTGGACTATGTCATGGCCTCGCATCAGGATCCGGACATTATCACTTCGATGCCGCGCTGGTTAGTCTATACCGATGCCAAAGTGGTCGCGTCCAAGCTCTGGGCACGTTTCTTGCCGCACCTGAACTCTGCCTTTATGAGTGACCGCATGAAAGGTAACTGGTTAGATCGTCTGGTGGAGCTGCCGGATCATGGCCAGATTATCAAACTGGGCAATTCCAATATTGTGGCAATTCCTGCTCATTTTCTGCATTCAGTGGGTAATTTCCAATTCTATGACCCGATTGCAAAAATCCTGTTTTCAGGCGATATGGGCGCGTCTATGGTCGAAGACGCTTCGCGTCCACTGGAAAACTTTGCGGCGCATATCCCGAAAATGAAAGGCTTTCACCAGCGTTATATGTGTAATAACAAGGTGATCCGTCTCTGGGTGCAAATGGTACGTACCATGGATGTAGAAATGATCGTGCCACAGCACGGTACACCGTTTGTGGGCAAAGAGCAGATCAATCAGTTCCTGGACTGGATTGAAACCCTGGAATGTGGCACTGACCTGATGGATGAAACGGTATTTACCTGTCCGGAATAACAGGAAAAATTAAAAAAATACTTGAGTGAAAAAACAACATTTTTTATATTTTCGGATTCCAAAAAATCTTTTTGATGACGAGAATTTATAAAAAATGTTGTCTCAAGTTCCAACACAGGATGCATGTTTAAGTTGTGGCGCATGTTGCGCCCATTTCAGGGTGTCGTTTTACTGGGCAGAGAGCATTCCGATGCCAGAGCACTATACCGAACCTGTTACATCGGTGTATTCGTGTATGGCAGGGACCAATCAGAAAAATCCGCGCTGTATTGCATTACAAGGTACGATTGGTGAGCAGGTCAGTTGTGGTATGTATGAGCTACGCAGTACTTCATGTAAGGACGTGCAGGTTGCTGATGTGCAGTGCAATAAAGCCCGCATTGCCCATAATATGATTCCATTCATCCAGATCGATCGAGATGAAGCCGAGAATGACGATAACTTTGAACGCGTCAGCTAAATCTGCATGCAAGATTTACAAAAGCAGGGCTTAGGCTCTGCTTTTTTATTGGGTATAGGTGTTGGTATGATTGAGCCTTGAATCTGCCATGTTGCAGGCAAATAATTATCTTTCCATGATCTGTTTTTTTATTTCACTATCTGTGGAAAAGAACAAGTGCATAAATGATTTTGTAAGCTTAATTATTCTTCTTGTTGGATTGGAATATTTAAACTGTTGATTGAATAGTCGAATTTATAAATTTAGCCAGTTAAATTAGATCTAAGTCCAGATTTCGAAAAAATAAATTTTGCAATTGCAATGAAATTTAGAGCTAAATTTGTTTATAATGGCGCACGGAAATTACCAGTGAGACTGTTATGTTGACCATCGTTCAAGACGCGTTAACCTTCGATGATGTCCTATTACTCCCTGCCTACTCTACTGTTCTCCCAAAAGATGTCTCTCTAAAGACACGCCTGACTCGCGGCATTAACCTGAATATTCCTCTTGTGTCTGCAGCTATGGATACGGTGACTGAATCCCGTATGGCGATTGCAATGGCGCAAAATGGTGGTATCGGTATTCTGCACAAAAACATGGATATTGCTGCACAGGCTGCTGAAGTACGTCGTGTGAAGAAATTCGAAGCGGGTATGGTGAAAGATCCAATCATTGTTACCCCAGAAACTACCGTTCGTGAGTTGATTGCCTTAACTCAGGCAAACAATATTAGCGGTGTACCTGTTGTTAAAGATGGCAAAGTGGTTGGTATCGTGACAGGTCGTGATACACGCTTTGAAACCAATCTTGAACAGCCAGTCAGCAACATCATGACAGGTCAGGAGCGTCTGGTCACAGTTCGTGAAGGTGAGTCGAAAGAAAACATCCAGGCCTTACTGCAAAAACACCGTATCGAAAAAGTTCTGGTTGTAAATGAACAGCAAGAACTGAAAGGTTTGATCACGGTTACAGATTTCCGCAAAGCTGAAAGCTATCCAAACAGCTGTAAAGATGACCTGGGTCGCCTACGCGTGGGTGCTGCGGTTGGTACGGGTGCAGAAACACCAAGCCGTGTTGAAGCATTGGTTGAAGCTGGTGTAGACGTGATTGTCGTCGATACTGCACATGGTCACTCTGCTGGTGTGATTGAACGTGTACGTTGGGTAAAACAGAATTTCCCACAAGTTCAGGTGATTGGCGGTAATATTGCGACGGGTGATGCTGCACTTGCACTTCTGGATGCTGGTGCAGATGCTGTTAAAGTGGGTATCGGTCCTGGCTCCATCTGTACGACGCGTATTGTTGCGGGTATTGGTATGCCACAAATCTCTGCAATCGATTCAGTTGCGAATGCATTGAAAGAACAGATTCCATTGATTGCTGATGGTGGTATCCGTTTCTCTGGCGATATGGCAAAAGCGATTGGCGCTGGTGCAAGCACCATCATGGTGGGTTCACTGTTGGCTGGTACCGAAGAAGCACCAGGTGAAGTTGAGTTCTTCCAGGGTCGTTACTATAAAGCTTACCGTGGTATGGGCTCATTAGGTGCGATGGCTGGAGCAACAGGTTCTGCAGACCGTTATTTCCAGGATTCTAAAGCAGGTGCCGAGAAACTGGTTCCAGAAGGCATTGAAGGCCGTGTACCTTATAAAGGCCCAATGGGTAACATTGTGCATCAGATGATGGGTGGTCTGCGTTCATCTATGGGTTATACCGGTTCTGCAGTGATTGAAGATCTTCGCCAAAATGCGAAGTTTGTGAAAATCACTTCTGCAGGTATGTCTGAATCTCACGTACATGACGTGACGATTACCAAGGAAGCGCCGAATTATCGCGTTGGCTAATTTCCTTTCTGCACTCATTCGAAAAAAGCCGTCATACAAATGACGGCTTTTTTGTTTTGGTGTAAAGTGTCACACATTGTAAAAATGGATGATGGAAATCACCCAATAAGAAGTGAGACAACGATGAGTTATTTTGGCACCGATGGTATCCGTGGCAAGTTTGGCGAATTGCCAATTACGCCTGAGTTTGCGCTTAAATTAGGCTTTGCTGCAGGAAAGGTACTAAAGCGATATAGCAAGAAAAATAAACCGCTGGTGGTGATGGGAAAAGATACGCGTTTATCAGGCTATATTTTAGAATCTGCCTTACAGGCAGGCCTGAACGCAGCAGGTGTTTATGTACATTTACTGGGCCCATTACCGACTCCTGCAATTGCCCATTTGACCCGTGCACTGCATGCCAGTCTGGGTATTGTTATTTCAGCTTCTCATAATCCGTATTTTGATAACGGGATTAAATTCTTCTCGGGTGAGGGCAAAAAACTGCCAGATACTTTGCAGGATGAAATTAATCAGGAGCTCGAAAAAGAAATAAGTATTGAAGATACGGCGAACTTGGGTAAAAGTTTCCGTGTCAAAGATGCTAATGGTCGTTATATCGAATTCTGTAAATCGACTTTCCCATATCATTTAGATCTGAATGATTTAACGATTGTAGTGGATTGTGCCAATGGGGCAGCCTATAACGTTGGTCCTGCAGTATTCCGTGAATTGGGTGCAAAAGTTATTGCAATGTTTGATGATCCTGATGGTCTCAATATCAATAAAGACTGTGGCTCAACACATCCTGAGAATCTGCAAAAAGCAGTCGTTGAATATCAGGCTGATCTTGGGATTGCCTTTGATGGAGATGCTGACCGTGTCATTATGGTCGACAAAAACGGTGAGCAGATTACTGGTGACCATATTCTGTATATCCTTGCGACTCAGGCCAAAAATAAGCCAGCAGGAATTGTGGGCACACTCATGAGTAATATGGCGCTGGAACTGGCTCTAGAAAAAGCCCAAGTCCCATTCTTGCGTGCCAAGGTGGGTGACCGTTATGTATTACAAGGTCTGGAGCAAAAGGGCTGGGTCACTGGCGGTGAGCCATCCGGTCATATCCTGACATTAGACAAGAGCACCACGGGTGATGCCATTATTGCTGCGCTACAAGTATTGACAGTGATGGTCGAGCAGAAGAAAGCCCTGCATGAACTGGTAGCTGATTTCCGCTTGTTACCGAACGTATTGGTCAATGTACGTCTGGATGCCATGTTTGATCCGTACGCCGTCCCTGCGCTTGCTGCTGAATTTGAAAAAGCAGAACAACAGCTGAAAGGCCGTGGCCGCTTGCTGATTCGTAAGTCAGGTACTGAGCCGGTTATTCGTGTTATGGTGGAAGGCGAAGACCTGGATGAAGTCACTACACTGGCCCATTCATTGGCAGATGCTGTACGTGCCAATGCTGCCTAAACTTGCTGACTGATTATAGAGAGATGGAATGACTGATTTAATTAAAGATCTGAGTGAACTACGTCTGAATTATCAGAAAGGCGAGCTGCTTGAGGATCAGGTTAAACTGGATCCACATGAACAGTTTTTGCTCTGGTTTAACCATGCCCTGGCAGCGCAATTGCATGAGCCTTATGCCATGTCACTGGCTACGGCAAATGCGCAAGGTCGTCCGCATGTACGCACAGTCTTGCTGCGTGGGGCGACTCCAGATGGTTATGCTTTCTATACCAATTATGATAGCCAGAAAGGGATGGACCTTGAGGTAAATCCTTATGCTGAGCTGTTATTTTACTGGCAGGAGCAGGAACGACAAATCCGTGTTTCTGGGCGTGTAATTAAAATCTCCGAAGAAGAATCCACAGATTATTATCATAAGCGTCCACGTGACAGTCAGATTGCCGCGCATGTCAGTACGCCCCAGAGTGGTGTGATTGCCAGTCGTGATGAGCTGCAGCAGCGTTTCTGGGACTATCATGATACGATGGCGAACCAGGAACAGCTTGATAAGCCAGAATTCTGGGGTGGTTACCGTTTAGTACCTGATTATTATGAATTCTGGCAAGGACGTCCAAATCGTTTGCATGATCGTCTGAGTTATACCAAGAATGACGATGCCTGGACATTGCAGCGACTGATGCCATAAATGCCAAAACTTGAAATCAAGCAGCGCCCTTTACTGACCCATCCTGAATCTTTTCAGGACGTACCGTCTTTTATTGCAGAGATTCTGGCACGCCGTGGAGTGGAATCGCAGCAGGAGCTTGAGCTGAAACTCAAGTATCTGTTGGCACCGAGCATGAAAGGCTTGCCGGAAGCGATTCAGCTGATCGATGCAGCGATTGATGCAGGTCAGAAAATCGTGATTGTCGGTGATTATGATGCCGATGGTGCCACCAGTACGGCATTAATGCTGCTGGCACTGCGTGATATGGGAGCGGATGTTGATTATCTGGTCCCCGACCGTTTTAAATATGGCTATGGCCTAACGCCGGCAATTGCTGATCTGGCATTTGCCAGTTTTACCCCTGATTTGCTCATTACTGTGGATAATGGTATTTCCAGTCATGACGGGGTGAAGCAGGCACAAGATCATGGTATGCAAGTGATTATCACTGATCACCATCTTACCACCAAACCGACACCTGCTGCTGAAGCGGTGGTCAATCCAAATCAGCTTGGTTGTGAATTCCCAAGCAAGGCATTGGCTGGGGTAGGCGTGGCTTTCTATGTATTAGCCAATCTATCTACCCATCGTAAGAAGCTTGGTAAGTCTTCTACAGTAATCACCAACTATCTGGATCTGGTGGCACTGGGAACGTATGCAGATGTAGCTAGCCTGGACTATAACAACCGTATTTTGGTTGATGCTGGACTGAAACGGATACAGCAGCACTTATGCCGTCCAGGGATTAGTGCACTGCTGGAAATCGCAGGGCGGGATGCAGCAACGTTAAAAGCCCAAGATCTCGGTTTTGTACTCGGTCCGCGCATTAATGCGGCTGGACGTATGGAAACCATGGATATCGGGATTGAATGTCTGCTCGCTAAAGATCTGGCAACTGCTTATCCACTCGCAGAACAGCTGAATCAGCTCAATGTCGAGCGCCGTCAGGTCGAAGGCAAGATCAAGCAGGAGGCGCTGGCTGAACTGGAAAAAATCCAGCTGGATGAAACAGAGCTGCCAGCTGCCCTGATCATGTTTGAACAGCATTGGCATCAAGGCGTGATTGGAATTGTCGCTGGACGTTTAAAAGAACAGTTTCATCGTCCAAGTATTGTTTTTGCTGCAGATGAAGATGGCATTCATATCAAGGGTTCTGCACGTTCAATTGAGGGGATTCATATCCGTGATGCGATTGAGCGGGTGGCTGAACAAAATCCACATATTGTCAGTCACTTTGGTGGGCATGCAGCAGCAGCAGGACTGACCATTAAAAAAGCACATTTTGCTGAATTTAAGCAGACCTTTGAACAGTTAATTGGCAGTATGGATGAAAGTCTGTTTACTGCAACGTTATGGACTGATGGGGAGCTGCCAGCCTCTGCATTTCAGATTGATACAGTAGATCTTCTGCATAATCTGAGCCCATGGGGACAAAAGTTTCCACAACCCATATTTGAAGGCATATTTAAAGTATTGGATTATCGCTGGCTCAAAGAGGTACATCTAAAGTTGCGAGTGGCGCTGGAAAATGGACAGGTGGTGGATGCGATTGCCTTTAATGCAGCCAGAAAATATCAGTTCGATCCGATGCAGGACAGTGTACGTCTGGTCTATGAACTGGATAAAAATATCTTTAATGGCAATGTCAGTTTGCAGATGCGGATTGCACATCTGGAACAGTAAATAAAAAAACCGCTCAAAAGAGCGGTTTTTTTATACTCTCTAATATTTAATTAGAAACGGAATGTACCGTTAATACCAAAGGAGTCGGCACCATCAGTTGTAGTGTAATTTAGACCAGCAGCAATCGTTGGAGTAAAGAATTTTTGAGTACGGATACCAAAAATAGTATCTGAATCATCTGCAGTAGAATCTGCAAGAGAAACACCTACACTGAATGTAGGATCAATATATAGGTCAGCAGCTAAACGATAAGTCGTTTCATCACCAATGTAAGTTAAGCCTTCGAAATTAGTATAATGATTACCAATTTGAGTCACATATTTAGCGCGTAGAGATACTGCGGTGTCATCACCTACAGTTAATGCATTTAAGAAGTTAGTGGTGAAACCATAATTTGCAACTTGTACAGGATCAATATTTTCATTTGCTAGTCCTGCTGCTAATAACAGGCCATTAATTGGTAAATAGCCTAATTCAATTGCATATCCAGTATTATCTTCATTAGCAAAATCAACTTTATTAAGGGCACCGCTCACATAAAACTGCGTATTGGGAATAAAGAATTCACCACTAATACCAATTACATCGATATCTTCATCTCCATCACCACTTGCATTGGCATAACCAAGGCCAATATTGCTTGCTTTATCCATAAACGCTGCTTCAGCTAAAGGACTACCTTTACTCTGCACGCCATTTAAGTAATATTTTCCATTGATAAATAAAGTATCTAAATCACCCGCATTATCAATATCAGTATTTTCATATCCAATATTGAGTTCGGCTTGATAAGCATTTGTCATTCCACAAGCAGCAAATAAGGCTGTAATTAAAGCAATTTTCTTAAACATTTTAAGCTCTCGGTTGTTATTGATAAAATTTGAAATTTTATACTTGTAACAAATTGTATGTTTTTTATTCTTATGGTCAAGACCATTGGTCTTATTTTGGTGCATTAAAAAAGCCCCTCCGAAGAAGGGCTTTTTTATTAAAAGTATGTCTAACTTAGATTAGAAGCGGTATTTTGCAGCTACACCAAATTTGTTGTAGTCATTATTACCTGCTTCACCAAAGCCTACACGGCCTTCAAGGCTAACTTGCTGGTTGATGAATTTACGTGCACTCACACCAAATTCACTACGGTCGATAAGGTCATTGTTCTGATAGTCAGCACCAACGCTTAAAGTTTTATCGATAAAGTAGTCAGCTTTCAGGTTGTACTCATCAAGATCACCAAAAGCGGCACCAGCTTCAAGGTTAATGTCTTTACCGTTGCTTAAGGTAGTCACATATTTTGCACGAAGTGTTGGATCTACACCGTCATCACGGTCGTTATCCCATCCTTTCACACCAGCAGCAATCAATAAGCCTGGTGCTGGAAGGTAACCCACTTCTGCAGCATAAGTCGTTAGGTCATTATCGAAGTCATCATTGTCTTGCAAGTCATGACCACTCACCTTACCACCTAGATAGAAGTCTGAATTCGGTACAAAGTATTCTGCACCGACACCGTAACGATGTGCTTCAGCATCACCAATTTCATCATATTGGTATTCAGCTTTCACATTACTTGCACGATCAAGGAAAGCAGCTTCGGCTAATGGTGAATTACGCGTTTGTACAGGATTAAAGTAGTAAGTGCCATCTACACCGAAAGAGCCGCTTGAACTACCGTTGTCCGGATCTGTTAAGCCTGCTGATGCACCAATTTCTGCTTGATAAGCATGTGCTGCGGTACCCGTAAAAGCTACGGCTGAAATTAGTGCTGAAGCGATTGCTAATTTTTTCATGCGGATACTCCCTTCTGAAATTTTGGCTGGGATTTAATACATTTTTTGTTACAGTTTCAGTCTAGCCCAAATCGGCAGATCGTCAATCAAGGGAAAGTTACATTAATGTCAATACAGTAATTTTGTGTAATTTTATGATTTTAATTCATTGAAATATAAATAAAAAAAACAATGTTTTGTTTTATTAAAACTATGTAAAGATTGTGAATTTTAGAGATTTTGATTAATAAATAATCAGAAAATTTATGATTAAATAGACTGGTTGAGTTTTAAAAAATTAGAAATTTTTCGTTAATAAAATTCATTTTGAATGCATTTTCTCTCTATATGAAGATGAATCAACACTGCTAAATTGATTGAGTTGAATTATTGAAATAAATATTTATGGCAGGCAGAAATCATACAGATGTCCTGTTCAAACTGTGGGAAAGGACTGTGATATAATTGCCTGCTAAAAATTTATGCCTTATTGATTGAGAGAAATTCACGTGGAAATTAATCCTTATCTACTCCAGCTAAAAGACTTGAACGAACGTGGTCAAACACTACGGGGGTATCTTTGACTACGATCTGAAAAAAGAGCGTTTGGAAGAGGTTCTCCGTGAATTAGAAGATCCAGCCATCTGGAATGATCAGAACCGTGCGCAGGCTATGGCCAAAGAAAAAGGCGAGCTTGAGAATGTACTGAATGTACTGGATGGTCTGGCGAATCAGCTTGAAGATGCACAAGCCATGCTTGATCTGGCTGTAGAAGCCGATGAAGAAGCCATGCTTGAAGATGTTCAGGCAGAATTGACAACAGCAGAGGAAGAGCTGGCAAAGCTTGAATTCCGTCGTATGTTCAGCAACCCGATGGATCCAAACCCTTGCTATGTGGAAATTCAGGCAGGTTCCGGCGGTACTGAAGCACAGGACTGGGCGTCTATGCTGCTACGTATGTACATGCGCTGGATCGAACGTCATGGTTTTAAAGCTGAATTAATGGAAGAATCTGACGGGGATGTCGCCGGGATTAAATCCGCGACGATTCGTGTCGAAGGTGAGTATGCCTATGGCTGGTTACGTACCGAATCTGGGGTACACCGTTTAGTACGTAAATCACCATTTGACTCGGGCAACCGTCGTCATACTTCATTCTCTGCAGTATTTGTATCGCCTGAAGTAGATGACAATATCGAAATTGAAATCAATCCTTCAGATGTCCGTACCGATACCTACCGTGCGTCAGGCGCGGGTGGTCAGCACATTAACAAAACTGACTCTGCAGTGCGTTTAACCCATATTCCAACCGGTATTGTGGTGGCCTGTCAGAACCAGCGTTCACAACATGCCAACCGTGACCATGCCTGGAAACAGTTACGTGCAAAACTCTATGAACTGGAAATGAGCAAACGTAATGAAGCTGCACAGGCATTGGAAGATTCCAAGTCTGATATCGGCTGGGGTAGCCAGATCCGTTCTTATGTCCTTGATGATTCACGTATCAAGGATTTGCGTACAGGGGTAGAAAATTCCAATACTGGCGCAGTTCTGGACGGTGATCTGGACAAATTTATCGAAGCAAGCCTGAAACAAGGCCTGTAAGAAATCGTTTAAAAGCTGGCGTAACAAAGCTTTAACAGACTGTGACTCTTATATCTAAATTATTCGATATATAAATCGAAAAAATACGATATAATGGGAGAAATGCTGCAATCAGCTTTGTTGCGCACGACTATGTGATGTGACTATGGACTTTGATCTGATCTTTAAAGCACTGGCAAATCCCACACGCCGGCAAATTCTGGAATGGTTAAAAACACCAGAGCAGTTTCTGTCTGCCGAAGAATGTGACGGCTTTCAGCGTGGTGTTTGTGCGGGCCAGATTGAAAAATTAGGGCAAGTTTCGCAGTCCACCATGTCCAATCATTTGTCCGTGTTACAGCAGGCGGGATTAATTACCGCCACCAAACATGGGCAATGGTCATATTTCTCCCGCAACGAAGCTTTGATTCAGCAGTACATCGAACATCTACAACAACATCTCTAAAATAGATCTAGAGGTCGGAGTCAGTATGGCTGAATTAAATACCCCCCTGAAACTGGGTGCGCTTGAATTAAAAAACCGTGTCATCATGGCACCTTTAACCCGTAGTCGTGCAACTGATGAGCGTGTCCCAACCGCGATGATGGCTGAGTACTATGCCCAACGTGCAAGTGCAGGTCTGATCATATCTGAAGCAACGGTTATTTCTGAAGAGGCCAATGGTTACCGCAATACACCTGGGCTATTTACAGATGCACAGGTCGAAGGCTGGAAACTGGTAACCAATGCTGTACATGAGAAGGGTGGTTTAATCGTTGCCCAACTATGGCATGTGGGGCGTGTTTCTGATCCAGAGCTTTTAAATGGTGAAACACCGGTATCGGCGAGTTCAGTACAACAAGCCGGTCACGTCAGCCTGTTACGTCCTAAGCGCCCTTATGTTCTTCCACGTCCGCTGGAAATCTCAGAAATTCATGCCATTACCGAGCAATATAAGCAGGCTGCTATTCGTGCCAAAGACGCCGGTTTTGATGGAGTAGAGTTGCATGGCGCCAATGGTTATCTGATTGACCAGTTCCTGCAAACCAAGACCAACAAGCGTGAAGATGAATACGGTGGTTCTGTTGAAAACCGGGCTCGTTTCCTGCTGGAAGTGGTGGATGCCTTGATCGAAGTCTGGGGCGCAGATCGTGTTGGTGTGCATCTGGCACCACGTGGTGACGAGCATGACATGGGTGATGATGATCCACGTGAAACATTTGGTTATGCGATGGAGCAGCTGGGCAAACGTCAAATCGCGTTTTTCTTTACCCGTGAATATCTGGCTGAAGACAGCATTTCTGAATATATGAAACAGCGTTCAGGTGGCGTGCCGTATATTGCCAACATGCGCTTGAGCCGTGAGGATGCTATTGAACTTTTAGCCTCAGGTAAAGCAGATGCGGTCTCTTTTGGTAAGGCCTATATTGCCAATCCGGACCTATACGAGCGTCTGTTGCAAGATGCACCGCTGAACGAGCTAAAACTGGAAAATATGATCGGCAGTCAGGCGGCTGAGGGTTATATTGATTACCCGACTTTGGCAGAAGTAAAAGTTTTAAGCACAATAGAATAATCTGAAAATGAGCCACATCGGTTAACATGTCGATGTGGCTCTGTTATATTTTGCCGATTCACTCAATTTCGGGGCAACATTTGGCTACTCCTTTTTGGTACAACGCGGCACTGACACTGATCAAGCCTTTATATCAGTCACGTATTCGCAAGCGTGCGGAAAGTCCTGAACAACTACAACAGGAATTGCTTGAGCGTTTTGGTCCGTTTCAGACCCCCAAAAACAAACATGCCATCTGGTTTCATGTGGTTTCGGTTGGAGAGACCAATGCAGCACAGCCACTGATTGAATATTATTTAAAATCAGGCCATCCGGTGCTGGTGACCAATACCACTAAAACAGGTCAGGCACGCGCCAAATCTCTTTTTCTTAAAGAACCCTATTTAAATTTATTTCAGGCCGTTTATTTGCCTGCCGATCAAAAACATCTGATTCGGGATTTTTATCAGAAATATCAGCCTAAATTGCTATTATTGATGGAGACCGAGCTCTGGCCAAATCTGATTGATCAGGCACCTGCTTTTAATGTGCCTTGCCTATTACTGAATGCCCGTCTTTCTGAAAAATCCGCCAAAGGCTATGGCAAAGTCGAAGGCCTAACCCGTGGTATGCTTAAGAATTTAACCGGCCTTTTGGCTCAGGATACAACAACCCAGCAGCGTTATATTGATCTAGGTATAGCTTCAGAAAAAACTCAGGTCTTGGGCAATATCAAGTTTGATATCACGGCACCGCAGCAATTTATTGATCATGCGGCTCAATTGAAACAGGAATGGTCTTTGCAAGGCCGTAAGATCATTACTCTCGCCAGTACGCATGCACCTGAAGAACAGCAGCTGATGGCCGAATTAAAACCGGCTCTAGATACTGATCCAAACTTACTGTGTATTGTGGTGCCACGTCATCCGGAACGTTTTGATGAAGTGTTTCAGGCCGCGCAGGCTCTTAACTTAACCACCCAACGCCGTAGTTTGGAACAGAAAATTGAAGCGGATACCCAGATTTATCTGGCAGATTCAATGGGTGAGATGTGGCTGTGGTATGCACTTAGCCAAGTCTGCTATGTCGGTGGTTCTTTAAATGAGCCTGGTGGTGGACATAATATTCTGGAGCCGATCGCACTAAATGTGCCTACGATTCTGGGTAAGAATTATTTTAACTTCCAGACTATTGTCGATGAGTTTATTGAAGCTCAAGCTGTAGAAGTGGTAGAGAATGTTCAGCAGGCAGCTACAACTTTGCTGAAGATTCTAAATGATTCATCCAAGGCAGAAAGTTTAAATACCGCAGCACAAAAGATTATGCAGCAGAATCAGGGTTCGCTTGCCAAGCATATTGCAATAATAGATCAGTATTTGTAAAACTGCACCACACTCGCATATATCGGTTTACTACTAAAAGTTTAATTGTAGAGATGACCTACTTTTCAGAGATGAAAAGTAGCAAAAATCTTTTGTTTGATTGAGGATACATCCATGTACCCTAATCAAACGGGTGACATCCATGTCACCTGTCACGAATGCCAATGGCGAGTTGTTATTCCTATATGACTCATTGTTGTGCTGATGATTGTCGTGCAGACAATGCGTTACTGAATTAAATCTTTTGATTGGTTTTTAGTTATGAACATCGTCCTACTTGATCCTCGTCAAACCCAATCTGAGATTTGGACGATCAGTGCCAAACGCCAATTGGAACATTTGCAGACACATTTGGACATTCAAGTCGGTGATACGCTAAAAGTGGGTATCCGTGAAGGGAAACGGTATCTCACAGAAATTATCGAAATTACAGAAAAAATAGTTCGTCTGAAACCCTTAAAAGAAGAAGCTGTGCCTGCGAAGTTGCCAGTGACGCTGATTGTGGCTTTACCACGTCCAAAGGTACTGCGTCGTCTGATAATGGATGCGGTGACACTTGGGGTGGAGAAGATCATTCTGCTGCATAGCTATCGGGTTGATAAAAGCTATTGGCAAACTCCATTTTTACAACAGTTAGATCATTATATAGAGCTGGGACTGGAACAGGCCGGGGATACGATTGCGCCGAAAATTGAACTCTATAAACGTTTTAAGCCCTTTGTAGAAGATGTACTACCGACCTTGATTAGTACAGATTGCCCGGCTTATGTGGCGCATCCTTATGCTGAAAGCAAAATGCCTTTTGCAATTGAGCGTCCGTGTACGGTGGTAATTGGACCAGAAGGCGGTTTTATTCCTTATGAAGTAGATCTGCTTATAAAAAACGGCTGCCAGGCTGTGAGCCTTGGCAACCGTATTATCCGTACTGAAACAGTAATCCCTTATGTCTTAGGTCGACTGTTTAGCACGGCCTGAAGCATCTTCAGTATTTTCACCACGGTACACTTTTACTTCCTGTACAGGGTAAGGAATTGAAATGCCATGTTCCGCGAAGGCTTCAATCACATGTTCCTGAACGGTACTGATTGAATTACCTGTAGAATTTTCCTGGGTATCGACCCACCAGGTTACCGTCAGGTTAATCGAGAAGTCAGCCAGTTGAGTCACATTGACATTAAAAGCAGGCTGGCTGAGGATCAACTGATCCTTGTCCAGAATTGCCATAATGATACTCTTGGCTTTCTGCACATCATCTTCATAGCCAATTCCAACCACAAACTGACAGCGGCGGCGCGGATAAGCCGTATTTACCGTCACGGCACTGGTATATACCGTTGCATTTGGAATCACAATACGGCGGCCATCGGGTGAGCGCAGGAAAGTTGCACGGATCTGGATATCTTCTACCGTACCCTCCATGCCTGAAACAATAATGTCATCGCCAATTTTAAACGGTTCACCGAGCAGAATTAGCACGCCGGACAACAGGTTCTGGAAAATATCCTTGAAGGCGAAACCGATCGCCACCGAACCAATCCCCAAGGCACTCATCAGCTGCCCGGGTGTAAAGCCTGGAATGGCAATGACCATGGCAATCAGGAAGCCAATAAAAATAATTGCAGATGTACCGACACGGTTAAGTACCAATATCAGGTTCTGTTTACTGTAACTCCGTTCACCAATTGCTTTACGCACAAAAAACTTGAACAGTTTCGAAAGTAGGTAAAAGATACTGAAAACTACCAGTGCGATACAGATATAAGGCAGGCGCTCCCAAAACGCCTCAATAAATTTATCGACGGTTGAATACGCATCATTATATTTAGCCGTGTGCTCAATGACGGTCTGAGCAGTTTTTTCAGTTGCTTGATGCAACAGCTCAGTGGTCTCTTCAGTCACTTGGGTTAGAGCATTGTCTTTTTCAGCCACGAGTATCCCGATTATAAAAAAATCGCATTATTTTGCCTGATTTTTACATTGAACTTAATAGAAAGTTGCATAGCCCTTGCGGGTGATAGCAAAATTTAACATAAGCTTAAAAATATTCTGTCCCTTGCTGGATCACTTCCTGTGGACTTTCTAGCTCACCACTTCCCATCATAAAGGATACTATGCTGCTAGCAGCAAATAGACTTAACACGGTCAATAGTATCATCAGCCAGGCCAGAATTTTTTCCCAGACTGCAGTTGGTCGCGGTGCACCAAAGCGGTTATGTCCTGCTGTGCCTCTTGCCAGCAGCAGATAGAAAATAAATAAAATATTAACCACCGGCACTAGCATCAGCAGCATCAGCCAGCCAGATTTATTCAGGTCATGCAGGCGGCGTGCCACTACCACAATATAGAAATACAGATAGAACACAACCAACAGCAGATAGCCCAAGCCAGCCAGACCAGTCAGCGCATCAACAAACTGCCGATTATCCAGAGATAAGGTGGTCAGGCTGAAAATACCGCTGACCAGACTGAGGGCAATCGAAGCAAAGAAAAAAATGATATGCAGGAAAGCGTACCAGCCAATAAAGCTGAGCCGGCCAAAGCGCCCTTCAAGAGATAGCGGATTATCGTTGGAAGGTGCCGGAGAGCGGGAGAAGAATGGCGAAGTATCTTTAGAGTTCATGGGCTGAGCCAGTTCAAGTAATTGAAAACAGGCAAACATGTTTGCCTGTAAGAAAGTATAAAAATTCAACACCATTATAAGATTAAACGGAATGGTGAGATACGAAAACTAGACAGGAATGTATTGGATTCACCTGTAAACCTATGTTTTAAATGAATTGATCAGAATACGACCAAAGCATGATTGTCCAATTTGAGATAAGCCGTTCATACTGAGCTATGCATAAAAAACAATCAATAACGTGGCATCAACCTCTCGTGATGAGAGGGAATAAGATCAAGGAAGTAAATAATGAAAGAGATCTATCCTGTACCAGCAGAATTTAAAAAAACCGCACGGACCACCGAGGCTGAATATTTCGAACGCTATCAGCGCTCTATTGAAGAACCGGATGAATTTTGGGCCGAGCAAGCCCAGCGCCTTGACTGGATCAAGCCATTTACCAAAGTTAAAGATACCAGCTTCGACAAAGATAATTTCAAGATCGAATGGTTTGCTGATGGCCAGCTGAATGTCAGTGCCAACTGTCTGGACCGCCATCTAAAAGAGCATCCTTATAAGCCGGCAATTATCTGGGAAGGCGATCATCCATCCCGTCACAAGATTATCTCTTTTCATGAGCTGTATGATGAAACCTGCCGCTTTGCCAATGTTCTGAAAAAGAATGGCATCAAGAAAGGTGACCGTGTGGTGCTGTACATGCCAATGGTCTCTGAAGCTGCGATTGCCATGCTGGCCTGTGCCCGTATCGGCGCAGTACATTGCGTGGTATTTGGCGGTTTCTCGCCAGACTCGCTGGCTAGCCGTATTGAGGACAGTCAGGCGAAAATGGTCATCACGGCTGACTCCGGTATGCGTGGCGGCAAGCAGATTCCACTGAAAGCCAATGTAGATGAAGCCCTGAAAATTGCTGGTACTGAATCAGTCGAGCATGTCATAGTGGTGCATCGCACGGGTAATCCGATCGAAATGAAAGAAGGTCGGGATCTGTGGTATCACATGGAAATCATGACGGTCAATGAGATCTGCCCACCTGAACCCATGAATGCAGAAGATCCACTGTTTATTTTGTATACATCAGGCTCAACAGGCAAGCCAAAAGGGGTACTGCATACCACCGGTGGTTATCTGACGTATGTGAACTCTAGCTTCCGCGAAGTTTTCGACATCAAGCAGGATGACGTGTTCTGGTGTACCGCTGATGTGGGCTGGATTACGGGTCATTCCTATGTACTGTATGGTCCATTGTCGAATGGTACCACCACAGTCATGTTTGAAGGGGTTCCGCAATATCCAAGCTGGGCACGCACCGGGCATATCGTGGACAAACACAATGTCACTATTCTCTATACCGCACCCACTGCGATTCGCGCCATGATGCGTGAAGGGGATGCCTTTGTCCGTGAAAGTGACCGCAGCAGCCTGCGCCTGCTCGGTTCAGTCGGGGAACCGATTAATCCGGAAGCCTGGAACTGGTACTACAGTGTGGTAGGTGAAAGTCGCTGTCCAATCGTGGATACCTGGTGGCAAACCGAAACCGGTGGTTTCATGATTACCCCATTACCGGGTGCAACCGATCTGAAACCAGGCTCTGCAACCCGGCCATTCTTTGGTGTGCAGCCAGCGATTGTTGATGCTGAAGGCAAAGAGATGGAAGGTGCAGTGGAAGGTAATCTGGTGATCAAGGATTCCTGGCCAGGTCAGATGCGCACCATCTGGGGTGATCCGGAACGCTTTATCGAGGCTTATTTCTCGACTTATCCGGGGACCTATTTCACGGGTGATGGTGCGCGTCGGGATGAAGATGGCTATTACTGGATTACCGGTCGTGTCGATGACGTGCTGAATGTATCCGGTCATCGTCTGGGAACAGCTGAAATTGAAAGTGCGTTGGTGGCACATGAGTCTGTAGCTGAAGCTGCAGTCGTGGGTATGCCGCATGATATTAAAGGTCAGGGTATCTGTGCTTTCGTGACTCTGCAGGCAGGAACCGAGAGTACGGAAGAACTGCGTGCTGAACTGGTGGCCTGGGTGCGCAAGATTCTTGGACCAGTCGCGACGCCAGATGCACTGCACTGGGCGCCGGCATTACCGAAAACCCGCTCTGGTAAAATCATGCGCCGTATCTTGAGAAAAATTGCAGCGAATGAACTGGATAGCTTAGGTGATACTTCAACTTTAGCCGAACCACAGGTGGTGGATAACCTGATTGCCGAAGTGCAAAGAACCGCTTAAATTTTTATAAAATCAAGAGAATACCGGCTTTCTTTAGCCGGTATTTTTATATCACTGATAAGCTCTGCATGCTTTCGGATATGGGCTCCGAGTTTGATCTGTTAAGCTTCTGGCATGCTGTAGATAGCTAAAATGAGTACAAAAGAATGAATGTGCGACAACAATACCTGAATCAATCTCCGCTTGATATTGCTCAGTCTCTGGCAGATCAATTTGCCTTGAGCGCAGCTGAACGTGATAAACAGGGGGGCAATCCCAAGCAGCAACGCGACCTGATTCGTGACAGTGGCTTGCTGGGGTTGTCTATTCCAAAGCAATATGGCGGGCAGGGTGCAGACTGGCAGACAATTTTCCAGACCATTCAGGCAATTGCACGCGTAGACAGTTCACTGGCACATGTTTATGGCTTTCATCATTTACTGATTGCGACGGTACAGCTGTTCTCACAGCCGGAACAATATAGTCCCTGGTTTGAACAGACTGCACGTGAAAACCTATTCTGGGGCAATACCTTAAACCCACTGGATCGCCGTACGACAGCCATTAAAGTTTCTGACCAAGAATATACCTTCCATGGAGACAAGAGCTTCTGTTCCGGTTCAATCGACTCAGACATCCTGCTCTGTTCAGGTTATAACGAAGAGGGCCAACTACTGATTGGCGTAATTCCAACCCAGCGTGAAGGCGTCAGCTTCCTGGGTGACTGGAACAATATGGGCCAGCGTCAAACCGACAGTGGTACCAGTCATTTTGAACAGGTGAAAATTCATAAAGATGAGCTGTTATTGAATCCCGGGCCATTGAGTTCACCATATTCCAGCCTGCGTCCATTGATTGCCCAGCTGATTTTTGTGCATATGTTCCTCGGTGTAGCGGAAGGGGCCTTTGAAGTAGCCAAGCAGACAGTACAGACACAAAAAGCCTGGTCGAAATCACTGGTTAAAAATGCAGTCAATGATCCCTTTACCCAGAAGCATTTTGCCGATTTTTATGTACAGCTAGAAGGCGTACGTCTATTGGCAAACAAAGCCATTCAGACTTTGCAAAAGGCTTGGGATGTTGGGCCTGATCTAACAGCTGAAGAGCGTGGTGAAGTATCTATTGCTATTGCCACCGCAAAAATTGCCGCAACCAATACTTCACTGTATATCACTCAGAATATTTTCCAGGTCATGGGCGCACGGGCAACGACTGCCAAGCTAAATCTGGACCGTTTCTGGCGGAATGTACGCACCCAGACCCTGCATGATCCGGTGGATTATAAATATCAGGAAATAGGTGAATGGGTACTGACGGGTAACGTGCCTGATCCAAGTTTTTATTCTTGATTCATTTTTTAAAAAGCCTCTATTTGGAGGCTTTTTATTGGTCAGTAGTCTGACTTAAATTTGTTTAAATACTTCGATTGCCCGGACGCGGGACTGTTTTAAATCGACAATCGGTTTTGGATAATCCAGCCCTAAATCTGGATTTTTGGCATAAGGTTCATGAATGGTTTTAGCATCTAGATGTGCCAGTTCTGGAACCCATTCACGGATATAGTCGCCGTTGGGATCGAAACGCTGTGACTGATTCACCGGATTAAAAATCCGGAAATAAGGTGCTGCATCCATGCCGGTCGAGGCACACCATTGCCAGCCGCCATTGTTAGCAGCCAGGTCACCATCAATCAGATGTTGCATAAACCAGGCTTCGCCTAGCCGCCAGTCGATCAGCAGATTTTTGCTCAGGAACATCGCGGTAATCATGCGTACCCGGTTATGCATCCAGCCAGTTGCCAGCAGCTGGCGCATACCGGCATCAACAATCGGAATCCCCGTCCGGCCTTGCTGCCAGGCCGCTAAATCTTCTGGAGCATCACGCCAGACTATCGCCTTGGTATTTTCCTTAAATGGCTGATGTCTGGACACTTTAGGAAAATCGTGCAGGGTATGCTGGTAAAATTCACGCCAGAGCAGTTCATCCAGCCAGGTCTGCTGACCGACATCTTCAAGCTGGAAATAACCTTGAGAAGAGGTGAATAAAGCCTGCACACACTCCCGGATTGAAAGAATACCGATATTTAAATACGGCGATAACTGGCTGGTACCATCGATCGCTGGAAGATCCCGATCGGTTTTATAATCCTTTAGCCGGTCTGCGATAAATTCATTCAGTAATTCAAAGGCGTGTTTATCTTCAACTGGCCAATACGGGTTGGCTGTTTCTGGCCGATAAGCCTCAGAAAATTTATCCAAATTAAAATTAAACTGAGAAAGATCGAGTTGTAACTTAGGCTGTGCTTCAATATCTGGATAACAGGAAGGCACATCGATAAGCAGTCGTTCATAGCATTTCTTTTTAAATGCACTAAACACCTGATAAGGCTGCTGGCTCTGATTGCGGATCGAACCTAAAGGAAACAGGGTACGATCTTCATAGTATTCACAACTAATCTGATGCTGTTGCAATAATTGCTCGACAGCCTGATCACGCTGCTGCTCATTAAGCCCGGTTTCGATATTGCAGTGCACGGTGCTGATCTGAAATTGCTGGCACAGTGCCAAAAGCTGCTCTGCAATATCTTTCCAGAGCGGAATATTTAAAATCAGAAGAGGGATATTCAATGCTTCTAGCTGCTGTTTCAGGATTTTTAGCCGGCGCAGATAGAAGTCGATCTTGATCGGTGCATCCTGATGCAGTTGCCATTGTTCAGGTGACAGGATGACCAGCGCCAGACATTGCCTGCTTTGTGCTGCATGCCATAAGGCAGCGTGGTCATGAAGGCGTAAGTCGTTCCGGAACCAGATCAGATGCATGACAGTTTTCTAAATCAATAAGATGCCATGCATTCTAGATAATCTGATCAAACAGAAATAGTAGAGAAATATTAACGTGATAGGAGCTGAAGTTTGTCACTATCAGCTCTGAAGGTATTCGCCTTTGGCGAGATGGATATTTTCCAGCGTATCTACCAGAGTTCGGGTCATCTGGTCAATTTCATAATTCACTTCATCACCAACCTGAACAGATTTCCAGGTCGTTAGGCGTAGGGTTTCTGGAATCAGGTCAATCGAAATCTCACTTTTAACACGATCGACATGGTTTACTGTCAGGCTGCAACCATTCAGTCCGATAAAACCTTTCAGGAAAAAATATTTGATATTGCCAGCTGGAACCTGCAGGTCGATATGCAGGGTTTCACCGCGACGCTCGATCTGGGTGACTTGAGCTGTGCCTTCAATGTGTCCGTACAGGTTATGACCGCCATTTTCCGCACCCACTTTTGCCGAACGTTCAATATTCACTTCATCACCAACTTTAAGCGATTTTAAGGTGGTGAGTTCAAGCGTGACATTAGAAATATCAAAATGAATCTGTTGCTGTTCACGGTCAATCGTGGTCACGGTCAGACACACACCATTTACTGCGACACTGGCACCAATAAATACATCTGCAAAGAAACCTTGCTGATCACTGACAATGATCGTAATAAAGCCATTGCCTTTGCGAATTTCAACGACCTTTTCCAGGCCTTGGACAATACCGGTATACATAGTTAAAACATCTATTTTTGCAATTGCATCACATTGTAGGGAGGAATACAGAATCCGGCTAGCGTTGTACTGTACTGCCTGGTTTTCTGCCCAGATAAAAAAATCCCCTAAGCCGAGCCTTAGGGGAGTGAATGGAAAGCGCTGAGATTTATTGGAATACTTATACGAGCTCAGCGTCTTCTTGTTGCACAGCTGTTGCCTGTTGTGCTTCAAGTTCACGGACCAAAGGCAATACCTTTTGGCCAAAATATTCAACTTCTTCAATAAAGTGTAGGAAGCCAGACAGAATTAGGTCCACACCGACTTTTTTCAGTTCGATGATGCGTTCAGCAATTTGCTGCGGTGTACCAATCAGGTTGGTACGGAAGCCGTCATTGTATTGAACCAGATCTTCAAAAGTAGACTTGGCCCAGTTACCTTCACCTTCTGCGGTTGCTGCACCTGCTTCCCGCGTTGCATCACTAAAAGATCTCACGGCCTGGACATTGGCCTTGGCAACGATTTCCTGCAGTACTGCTTGTGCTTCTTCCTCAGTATCGCGCGCAATAACGAAGGCATTTACACCGATTTTCACCTGGTGATTGTTGGCTTTGGCCTTTTCCCGGATATCATCAATCTGTTTTTTCAGTTCTTCAGGCGTATTGCCATTGGTAAAGTACCAGTCGGATACACGCGAAGCCATATCGCGTGCAGCGCGGGAGCTGCCTCCCTGGAAAATTTCAATATGCGGTTTTTGTAGCGGTTTTGGACTTAAGGTATAGTCATTAAACTGGTAATACTTGCCATTAAAACTGAAATGATCTTGAGTCCAGACACCTTTCAGACTACGGATAAACTCTTCCGAACGGGCATAGCGCTGGTCATGCTCCGGCCATTCTTCACCAATTGCATCAAACTCGCCGCGGAACCAGCCACTGACCACATTAATTGCAATACGGCCATTAGTCAGGTGATCGATGGTTGCCAGCTGTTTAGCAGCCAGCGCAGGTTTCCACGGACCTGGCAGAATCGCAGCGATGACTTTCAAACGTTCAGTCTTTGCCAGAATACCGTGGCTAAAACTGACTGATTCATGCTGATTTGCTGCGTTATAGCCTGCAGTAAAACGGATCTGGGTCAGGGCATAGTCAAAGCCAGCCTTTTCCGCTGTCTGTGCCAGACGTACATTATAGTCATAGCTCCAGTCGGTACGCTGCTCGATGTTACTCACCACCAGACCACCGCTCACATTTGGAACCCAATATGCAAAAGTAATATGTTTTTTATTTGACATTCTTCTCACCCTCTGAAGAAGTTTTTCGTTAAGCAACTTGAGTTTTTGGAGCTTTTTTGCTGTGTAAGCGGGACTCTGCTGCATCCAGGCTAGGCACTGCTGCTGAAGGCAGCACTTCTTCCTGTTCGATCTGTTTATTGATGCCCAGGTTCTGGTTGGCTTGTTGAGACTTTTCTTTAATC
The DNA here is from genome assembly GCF_001866125.1 of Acinetobacter sp. LCT-H3. Lineage (NCBI taxonomy): Bacteria > Pseudomonadati > Pseudomonadota > Gammaproteobacteria > Moraxellales > Moraxellaceae > Acinetobacter > Acinetobacter sp. LCT-H3. Next base: position 123,743 of record NZ_MODX01000004.1, read on the forward strand.
ACTTCAGCACGTTGACCTTTGGCTGGTGCCCATTCCAGGATTGGTAATGCACGTGCGACAGCCAGTGTGATACGTGCGCGAAGCAGTTCACTGTGAATCGTATATTCAGGTGTGAAGTCACGATCCGTTGCGTATACACCAATTGGTAATGTTTGTGCCTGAAAGAAGCTGAATAATGGACGTAATTGATGTTCAAGCACCAGTGCATGACGGTCACTGCCACCGGATGCTGCTAACAGAACAGGAACATCCACCAGCGCCGTTTGCTCTACAAAGTCGAAGAAGTGTTTGAACAGGCCAGTGAATGATGCGCGGTAAACTGGAGTACCGACGATCAGTGCATCCGCTGCTTCTACAGCTGCCAAATCATCCTGAACGCGTTGCGGTAACTGGTTACGGTAGATTGCACCACCCAGTAACTGACCAATTTCACTAAATTTAATGAAATGTACATTGATAGGTGTGGCTTCACCCAGCTCATCAATAATCGCTTGTACCAGCGCTTCAGTTTTAGAAGGATGATTTAAACCACCAGAAACGGCAACGATATTGAGCGGCTTTTGTAGATCTTGATTTGACATTTTGGAACCTAAAAACGGGTTAGTCTCGGAATGAGCCTATTAATCCAAAATGCGCTCATGGGTGTAAAACAAGGAAAAGCTGAAAAGTTATCTAAATTTGAGATATAACTGAAATATTCGCTTTTTGGAAAGCCAAACTCAACTAATACATTGATATTTCGACTTATATTGAATAAGAATAAGCATTCTTGTCAGCTGATAATGCATATACAAAAAAATGATGAGAATTAAATAATTAGTGAAATACCGATATTTTATAATTTATGTAACGAAACTGGATATTATTTTTAAAAATTGTACAGTCTTGCATATCGCTGACCTACCGACTACAGGTAGAATATAAGCTACCGTGCACAAGATCTCTCTCACGTCCTATGAATATTTTAATCGTTGATGATCATCCACTGTTTCGTCATGCTTTAATTCAAGCCGTTCGTTATAGCTTACCGCAAGCACAAATTCATGAAACTGCAGCAGTCAATGAATTTTATGAACGCCTGGAAAATGGTCCTGAACCTGATCTTGTGCTGCTGGATCTGAATTTACCGGGTGCTTCCGGCTTTTCTGCATTGGTGCATGTCCGTGCCCAATATCCTTCGCTTCCAATTATTGTGGTATCGGCTCACGAAGAAGTCAGCATCATTCAACGCGCAATTGCACATGGTGCGATGGGTTATATTCCAAAATCAGCACATCCAAGCCATATTGGTGAAGCGATTCGGGAAGTACTGGAAGGCGAAATCTGGTTACCGCCAAATCTGCCCGCCAATATGAACTTTGATCCGCGTGCGGCTGATGAAACTGCACTGGCTGAACGTATTCAGTCTTTGACCCCACAACAGTTCCGCGTATTGATGATGGTGGCAGAAGGTTTGCTGAACAAGCAGATTGCTTATGAACTGGATGTGTCGGAAGCAACCATTAAAGCCCACGTGACGGCGATCTTCCGTAAGCTTGGCGTACAGAACCGTACCCAGGCTGTCTTGGCGATCAATGCGCTGAATATTGAAGAAAAGAAAATCTAAGCTTTTCGAAGCGCCAAAAAAAGACCTCCGCAGAGGTCTTTTTTTACGGTCTGAATATCTGCTTTTAGGCAATACAGTCCTGTTTTGGCGTAAGGTCAGCACAGAACAGCGGGTTCAAGGCACATTGCAGTTCATCAATCTGTTCTTGAGTCACATAGCCTTTTGACATCAGGTATTCAGCAACACGGTCGTCACGCAGACTTAAAAAAGCTGCATCATACACACCCAGATCGACAAACAGCGCAGCCGTTTCCAGGCTGTTAAAGCGATCCAGGTAAACATCATTGCCATACATCAGGAAAATATGATCCTGTTCTGACTTTGGATCGACGCGTAGGCGCTCTGCCAGCTCGATTGGTGAGGTTTTAATAAAGAGCAGCTCAGAAAGTTCATCAAACTGTGAGGTGTCCAGCTGGTCATCACCAGTTTTAACCTTAGCCAGCCATGCTTTAAATACCAGTACCGCACCACCGCGCAATAACATGCTCCAGATCTGATGACGGGTATCTTCACTTAAATCTGCAGCTTCGGTTTCCAGAGACTGAATCAGCTTCGATTCCTGCTCTGCCAGACGTTCGAACAGCCCCAGACCTTGCGGCTTATAGGCAAAAGGCTCAAACACATCAAAGTGCAGTTCTTCAAATACCTGTAGGGCGAGAGGAACTGCAGATTGATACAGGGTTTCTAGCGCTTCAATTTGAGCAGGATCAAGTTTGCTGTACTTAAACAGATTATTCCAGTCGATTGCCGGCAGCATGGCATTGGCACCGTATTGACGATGAAACTGTCGGTTCTGATTGATCTCAGTATTAGTGTCTAAGCTCATGATTAGTCATCCTTTATGCAGTAATAAATGATCAGCTGACATGCGGATGAGGAATATAGGCATGAATAGATACTGATCGTTTCTAAGTCATATTTTTAGAGCGAAATAGGGGCATGAAAAAATACGACTAAAGTTCAAACATTCAAGTTAATCCTATATTAGTTTATATAAAATAATAGCTTACAATATTGTAACCAAGTACACACAGGTTCACGTCAGGAATGGTGAAGTTTTGCCATAGCGATTTTTAAAATGATGTTTTTGGTCAATTGATGTAAGGATTTTTAGCCTGATTCTGATATTTTTGGCACATGCGCTTATAAATCATGCAAATATTGAAATTTTTTGTGACATTTAACATAAAAAGTGCCTGCTTTACACGGTAAAACAGGCACTTATCGAAACCATAACCACTTAACTGTCTGAGATTTTTAAACCCGATAGCCATGAACGTAATGAAGCAGGTTTCAGCGGTTTTTTCAGCAGCACAATATTCAGTTCCTTAAGCTGCTGTGGCAGTTCAGGATCAGAATCCGCAGTGATCAAGGCAACCGGTACATTTGGCTTACGATTATCTACGATAAAGTCCAGACCGCGTTGGTCATGATTCAAATGCTGATCCACCAGCCAGACCTGAATATTTTCCTGTTCAATCATTTCCTGTGCCTGTTCAGGCTCTGTAGCTTTAAATACCTGATATCCCCATTTGGTCAGCAAGGTCGACATACCTTCCAGAATGGTTTCATCATTGTCCAGACATAGCACTTTAAAGGCTTTGGATTTCAGCGGTACCGCCTGCACTGGAGCTGCCACAACTTTTGGTGCCTCAGTGAGCGGTACTTCAATCATGAAGCAGGAGCCTTTGCCATATTCAGAGTAGACGTGTACCGGATAGTCCAGCATGCTGGTCATACGCTGCACAATCGCCAGACCCAGCCCCAAACCTTGTTCACCCCACGGAGAAGTATGACCACAACGCTCAAATTCCTGGAACAGCTTGATCCGCTGCTCTTCGGCAATACCCGGTCCGGTATCCCATACGCCAATACGGATATGATTCGGTTTGCTGCTGGAACGCAGTACACCCACAATCACTTTGCCGCTGGCGGTATAACGGAGCGCATTGCTGACAAAGTTCTGGATAATCCGGCGAATCCATTGTGGATCAGTATCAATCCAGAACTGCGCATCATGCACACTGAATCTGATGCCACGCTGGGCTGCAATCGACTTGAATTGCAATTCCAGATCACTGAGCAGATCATGCAATGGATAGGCTTGACGCTTCGGCTGAATCGTTCCACCTTCCAGACGGGCAATATCCAGCAGGGCAGAAAGCATGCTTTCTGCACCATACAAGGCACGGTCCAGCTGCTGTAAGGTCTTGCGATCTTCTTCGCTTTGCACACTTTGTTCCAGTGCCGTACTGAACAGACGTGCTGCATGCATCGGCTGTAACAGGTCATGACTGGCTGCTGCAATAAAGCGGCTTTTGGACATATTCGCCTTGTCTGCCTGTTCACGAGCCAGTTGCTGTTCGGACAAGGCATCCGCAAGCTGCTGGGTACGATCACGCACACGTGCTTCCAGTACTGCTTCATTTTCACGGAAGGCGGTAATATCCGCAAAGGTCGTAACAAAACCACCGCCTTCAATCGGATTGCCACGCATCTGAATCACGCGGCCATCTTTACGGATCCGCTCGAATTCATGTGCACTACCGACCTGCATCCAGTGAATCCGTTTACGTACATGTTCTTCAACCGAACCCGGCCCACATTCACCGCGCTCGGCGTTATAACGAATCAGGTCGGCGATCGGGCAACCAACATAAACAATATCTTTTGGATAATCAAACAGCTTCAGATACTGATTGTTCCAGGCCACCAGGCACATATTTTCATCGACGACACTGACACCTTGGGTCATATGGTCGATCATGGTCATGATCAGGTTCTGGTTAAAGCGCTGCCACTGGGAAGCTTGGTCAAGAATATTGGCAACCTGACCAAGAGCCAGACCGTTATTTACCATCGCAGTGGTCAATAAGGTACGCGCTGAGGCAGCACCGATTGTGCCAGCCAGATATTGCTCGGTAAAGCGCCACCACATGCCATTGGCACTGCTATTTTCATTCAGCTCGACATTATTCTGGGTACAGAACTGCTTGAATGCACGCGTGGTGGGTTCTTCACCGGTAATGCGTTTGGCCAGGGTAATCAGGTCACCGACTTTTAAACGGGCCACATCCTGATGGGAATAGCTCACTTCAGTAGTTGGGCTCTGCGAAGGCAGGGGTTTGGTTTCATAGTAGAAGAAACTTTCCGCCTGAATCTGCTCTGCCACACTTGGACGGAAGATGCGTGACACCCAAATGTAGAGCAGTAAATTGAGACCGAGTGACCACACCACACCATGAGTCAAGGAATCAAAGGATTCAAAACCCAGTAATGCTTCAGGACGAAGCCAGTTGAGCGCCAGTGGGCCATAATTGAGAAAGTCGTGGCTAAACTGCTGATATGTTTCGGGCAGGCTACGCAGAATGGTCGGGAACAGTAAGGTATAAGCCCACAAAGCAAAACCGGTCAGCAAGCCGGCATAGACACCCTGTTTACTGCCACCCCGCCAGTACAGACCACCAATCAGGGCAGGGGCAAACTGTGCCACCGCACTAAAGGCCAGCAGCCCGAAGATAGAAAGCTGATCAATATCATTAAAGAAGTTGAAGAACAGGAAGCCCATCAGCATTACAGCTAAGATAGAGATGCGTCGGGTAAATTTCAGTACCAGTGGCAGACGTTTGTCATGGCGTGAAATCAGGTTAAAACGCCACAGCGCCGGCATGATCAAGTCATTACTCAGCATGATCGATAGGGCAACGGAAGACACCAATAACATCCCGGTGGATGCCGAGAATCCTCCGAGGAAGGCTAATAGGGTCAGCCAGTCCTGGTTATAGCTTAGAGGCAAAGACAGTACTGCTACGTCTGGAATCGCCAGATAATGTGGTGCTGCATGCAATGCCCAACTGGCAATTGGAATGATCGCGATGGTAGTCAGAATCAGATAGACTGCAAACCAGCGGCGGGCACCACGGATATGCTTTTCATCGCGCAGTTCAACCACGGCCACGTGGAACTGACGCGGCAAACAGATAATCGCCAATGCCGCGAGTAAAGTTTGTACCCAGAAACTTTCTGGCACGCCAAACAGCTGCACTTCATGGAAGGTGGTTTTGATATCACCTGTAATCTGTGACAAATTTTCCGGTGCAGCAAACATGAAGAAACCAGCAACTGCCAGTAATGCAAACAGCTTAACGAAAGATTCAAAGGCGACTGCCAGCATCAGACCGCCATGCTGTTCGGTATTGGCAATCTGCCGCGTACCGAAAATCATTGCCAGGATAGCCAGAACTCCGGTCAGGAACAGTACACTATTGGTAGTGCTGGCGATGCCTGCTGAAGGCTCCAGAATCACGGATGCACTCAGGGCAATCGCACGCAATTGCAAGGCCAGATAGGGAATAATCGCAATGACTGCCAGAATGGTAACCAGTGAAGCCAGTGGTCCACTTTTACCATAACGTGCCGCGACAAAATCTGCGATCGAAGAAATGGCATGGTGCTGACGTACTCGTCCCAACCGGCGCCAGATGTCATAACCAATCGCGACAAAAAGCAGTGGGCCGAGGTAGATAGGTAGGAAAATAATCCCTTCACGTACTGCAGCACCTGTTGCTCCATAAAAGGTCCAGGAAGAACAGTAGACACCTAAAGTTAAGCTAAACAATAGCATGCGTCCACGAGTGCTGAGACGACTGGCGTGTTTCTCCCCGAAAAATGCACAAACAAAGAGTAATGCGATATAGAGGGTGAGCACCCCTATGATGAGCCAACTGTTCATATTGCCTGAAGTGTACTGAGCATGCGGCTATAATACAGCATCATGAACGCAGGCGTTCAAATTGCTTATTTTTTAACGACCAAAGTCTAAATTACAACCACCTATAAAGCTTGTTAATTTGCACAGGTGATAATTCGAATTAAAAAATGGATGCCTAAGGTTGGGCATAGCAAGGAGAATATTTATGGATGAGAGACAAGTAGAACAGATTCTACAAAATCCAAAATTTAAGGAAATGGTCGCCAAGAAAAGTCGTCTTAGCTGGACGCTTACGGCAATCATGTTGTTTGTATACGTGGGTTTCATGCTCTTGGTTGGTTATAACAAAGAATTTCTAATGAGTTCTGTTTCTGGCGGTGTGACGACTTGGGGGATTCCATTAGGACTTGGCATTATCGTATTGTCTTTTGTTTTATGTGGTGTGTATTCCTACATTGCCAATAACCAACTTGATCAACTGAACGAAGAAGCAATGCGCGAAGTTGAAGCAATCACTCATGAAAAAGGGCTGCACTAAGATGAAATGGAATTCATTTAAAGCACTTGCGGCATCAACATTATTGATGTCTGGTATGGCAGTTGCAGGACCTGATTTAGGTGCAGCTGAACAACAAGCCACGAATTGGCACGCGATTATCATGTTCGTGATTTTCGTAGGCGCAACGCTTTTCATTACCAAATGGGCAGCAAAACAAACCACCAGTACCAATGATTTCTATACTGCGGGTGGCGGGATATCAGGTTTTCAGAATGGTCTGGCAATTGCCGGTGACTTTATGTCAGCAGCATCCTTCCTCGGTATTTCCGCAATGGTATTCTTGTCAGGTTTTGACGGCTTACTATATTCTCTAGGCTTTATGGTGGGTTGGCCGATTGTATTGTTCCTGGTGGCAGAACGTCTGCGTAACCTGGGTAAATTCAACTTGTCAGATGTCGTCTCTTTCCGTTTACAGGAAAAACCGGTGCGTACTTTGGCTGCATTAAGCTCCTTGGTTGTAGTAGCGTTCTACCTGATTGCACAAATGGTGGGTGCAGGTCAGCTGATCAAGCTTCTATTCGGTCTTAACTATAACATTGCAGTTGTTATTGTTGGTTTACTGATGATGGCTTACGTGATGTTTGGTGGCATGTTGGCAACGACTTGGGTACAGATCATCAAGGCCGTAATGCTGTTATCTGGTGCGACCTTCATGGCTTTCATGGTGATGAAAGGCGTGGGCTTCAGTTTTACCAATATGTTTGAACAGGCGATTGGTGTTTATTCAAAAGTGCATGATTTGAGCTTGGCTGATGCAGCCAAAATCATGGGTCCGGGTAGCTTGGCGTCTAACCCGGTCGATGCTATCTCTCTTGGTCTTGCCTTGATGTTTGGTACAGCAGGTCTGCCACATATCCTGATGCGCTTCTTCACAGTAAAAGATGCCAAAGAAGCACGTAAATCGGTGGTCGTGGCGACAGGCTTTATTGGTTATTTTTACCTGTTAACCTTCATCATCGGTTTTGGTGCGATTCTATATGTATCGAATAACCCGCAATTCCTAGATGTAGCGAAAATGGCTATGACTGGCAAACTAGAGCTGGTTGGTGGTAACAACATGGCTGCAGTTCACTTGTCTGATGCTGTTGGCGGTGACTTGTTCATGGGCTTCATCTCGGCAGTAGCATTCGCAACAATTCTTGCGGTAGTTGCTGGTTTGACATTGTCTGGCGCTTCAGCAATCTCACACGACTTGTATGCTAACGTATTTAAGAAAGGTCAAACCACACCTGAATCTGAACTGCGTATGTCTAAAATTGCGACTTTAGGTCTTGCAATCTTTGCCATGATTTTGGGTATCCTGTTCGAGAAGCAAAACGTTGCCTTCATGGTCGGTCTAGCATTCTCTGTGGCTGCATGTGCCAACTTCCCGGTACTGGTTCTGTCGATGTTCTGGAAAGGCTTGACCACTCGTGGTGCGGTGATTGGTGGTATCGTTGGTCTGGTGACTGCGGTGGTACTGATCGTACTGTCTAAAGCAGTTTGGGTAGATACATTGGGTATTTCTGATACACCAATTAATCCATACAATGGTCCTGCATTATTTGCGATGCCTTTATCATTTTTCTTCTGCTGGTTGTTCTCTGTGACAGATAACTCTGCACAAGCACAAGCGGAACGCAAAGCATTCGATGCACAGTTTGTACGTTCACAAACAGGTATTGGTATCTCAGGTGCCTCTGATCACTAAGATGATTCGATCACCTATAAAAAGTCCCGCAAGGGACTTTTTTATTGCCTGCATATACCAATGCTCATAAAGAAATTCATTTTTTTGTTCCTTTAATGCATAGCTGGATTTTTAGATTTTGGCAAAAATAGAAGATCAAGTCTTTTCTATGACATGTTACGAGAAGGACACAGGAGTACAACCAAGCGAATAAGAACAATAACTTATCATATTGCTTAGGTTTCGATATGTGATCGAAATACATTTTTTTATTCAAGTTTTCTTTTTGAGTAATGTATGTGGGACCGATTTGGTCTGATTAATAAAAAGCAAAAATGGAGTGGATATGTCTTCCAGAACCACATCCTGGTATTCCAATGTGAATCCTCGTGTGTTTTTAACAACTGTCATCATCATTGGACTATTTCTTTTAATGGTGGTCCTGGCACCTAATTCGTTTGAACTGATGACGCAGCAACTGAACCAGTGGGTGACGACCTCTTTTAGCTGGTTCTATGTACTCTCTGTTGCAATTTTTCTGATTCTGCTGATTTTTGTTGCATTATCGGACATGGGCAAGATTAAGCTTGGTCCGGACCATAGCACGCCGGATTATAACAATGCCTCCTGGTTTGCCATGCTGTTCACGGCTGGCATGGGCATTGGGCTGATGTTCTTCGGTGTTGCTGAACCGGTAATGCACTATGTCACTCCGCCATCGGGTGAACCTGAAACTATTCAGGCGGCACAGCAGGCCATGCGTGTGACCTTCTTTCACTGGGGACTCCATGCCTGGGCGATCTATACACTGGTCGGATTATCCTTGGCTTATTTTGCCTATCGGCATCAGCTGCCCTTGAAAATACGATCTGCACTTTATCCTTTAATTGGCAAGCGAATTTACGGCCCGATCGGGGATGGTGTCGATATCTTCGCAACGATTGGAACCGTATTTGGTGTCGCCACCACTTTGGGTTTCGGAGTAACACAGATCAATTCTGGTCTGAACTATCTGTTTGGCATTGAGCAAAGTACTGGAGTACAAGTCATCCTGATTATTATTGTCAGTGCGATGGCTTCACTCTCGGTATTTTTTGGTCTGGATAAAGGGATTAAGCGCCTATCCGAACTGAATCTGGTTTTGGCTTTGGGACTATTACTTTTTGTCTTTCTGGCAGGACCGACTATTTATCTGCTGCAAACGACTATTCAAAACGTCGGACAGTATGTGTCTGGTCTATTCAGTATGACCTTTAATCTGTATGCCTATCAGCCTAATGGCTGGATTGGCGGATGGACCATTATGTACTGGGCCTGGTGGATTTCCTGGTCACCATTTGTCGGGATGTTCATTGCCCGGGTATCTCGAGGTCGAACCGTTCGCGAATTTATCGTGGGTGTTTTACTGATTCCAACCGGCTTTACCCTGATCTGGATGGGCTTTATGGGCAATGCTGCGCTTTACAGCATTTTGCATGAAGCGAATATTAACCTGATGCAGGCAGTACAGCGTGACTCATCTGTGGCACTGTTTGAATTTCTGCAGGGGTTGCCTTTCTCGGCAGTGATGAGTGTAGTCGCCACATTCTTGGTAATGTTATTTTTCGTCACTTCGGCTGACTCTGGTGCACTGGTTACTGATTATCTGACTGCGAAATCTGATCAGTCTCCAACTTGGCAGCGTCTGTTCTGGACAGTGATCATGGCTTTACTGGCAATTGTGCTGTTATATGCAGGTGGCCTGGCTGCACTGCAATCTGCCACCATGTTGAGTGCTTTGCCTTTTACCTTGATCATGTTGGTGATTAGTTGGGGGCTGATCAAAGCACTGCGGCTGGAAGTCACCAAAATGCATGCATTACAAGAAGCCCGAATTACACCACGAGCAATTCATAATCCGCGTAGCTGGCAGCAACGTTTGGGACTTATCATGCATTATGCTCATAATGAACAGGAAGTGACAGCGTATATCCAGTCGGAAGTCAGACAGGCATTTTTAAGTATTCAGAAAGAGTTTCAACGCCGTCACCATGCCGTCATCATTGATGAAATAGAGCAGGGACTTTGCTTACGAGTAGATCATCAGGATGAAGCGAATTTCGTTTATGCAGTGGTTGCACGCCAGATCTTACCGCCAAGTTTTATGCCATCTCAGGATGAAGATGCAGGACAATATTTTCAGGCTGAAGTCTTCCTCAATGAAGGTGGGCAAAACTATGATGTGATGGAATGGACCCGGGAAGATCTTTTGCAGGATATTTTGGATCAGTATGAACGGCATCTACACTTCTTGAGCAGGGTGCGCTAAGTGGTGCTATCGCTTGATTAACCTAATAAACCGAATAAAAAAGGATGCATATTGTGTCCTTTTTTATTCGGATTATCTTAAAATTTAACAAGGATATAAACCCTTAACTTATTTATAAATAATAAAAATTTCATTTATTCTTTAATAAAAATATAGATGATTAGCTCCTAAAAGGATGAAGTAAAAATCTATATGAATAAACTAAAAAATTAGATGTGATTTAACTGCTTATATTTTTAAATGAATACATCATTTTGATACAAAGCACTGCTCTGCATATGACATGATTACATGTTAAGTTTGAGCAGATAATAATAAAACTGCAGATTGTAGTGTCATGAAGAAGAAGGATTAGATGAAGCAAGCTTTGTTAATGTGCTGGACGACCTTTAAGCGCCTGCCTTCTGCATGGCTGCTTTGTCTGCAATTCATCATTCTGATCCTGTCAGTACTGAGCTATGAATACGCACCTTATCGGGCTGCAACTTGGGTACTAGGCGTATTGGTTTTACTGGTGATCGCCCGGGTCATTCGTCAAACTCCCGTATTTACCTTATTGGGATTAAGTTTCGTTGTTGGTGCGCTGTTTTTTTCATCATTGGTTTTATTTGGGATGAAACAAGTCTGGGTCTTAATTACCGCCCATGCCTTTGAAGCATGTGCTTATTTTAGTGCATCCTATGGTTTATTGCGTTATATGTTTCATGACCGTTACCTGACCAAAGATGAATTATTTGCGGCAGGCGCAGCCTTTACTTTGATGGCTTGGGGTTTCGCTTTTCTTTATAGTATCTGTCAGTTATTGGTTCCCTATAGTTTTGCTGATCCAGATCTACAAGCTTATCAGCCCTGGTTAGATTTGTTGTTCTTGAGTTTTAGTGTGCAGTCCGCGACAGGATTGGCGGATACCATGCCAGTGAGTCCATTTGCCAGAATGCTCGCCATGATCCAGATGTTCTTTGGCGTAATGTATCTGGCACTGATTGTCTCTCGACTGGTGGGATTACAATATATTTCTCATTTACCGCATAGAAAACCAGAGCAAGAAAAAAAGGACACATAAAGTGTCCTTTTTCTGTATTCAGAATCTAATCAGAAATTAGAAACGGAATTTAGCATTCAAGCCCACAGTTTGGGTATCTGTTGCAACATCTTGATCCAGATTAGCATTTTTAGTTTCGTAGTTAGCATTAACATAGCTAGCACCTACAGATACTGCTGGAGTAACGAAGTAGTTTACGTTCGCACCTAAAGCTTTATCTGGAGAACCTGCATAGCTAGATTCCATATAAGAAACGCCAACACTTAGTTTAGGGTTGAGGTAAAGCGTTGTACCTAGGTTATAAGCAGTGTCTTCACCGTAAACTAAACCAGATTCAAAACCGATCGACATATTTGTACCATCGATTGCACCTACGTATTTAGTACGTGCAGTAATTGCATCTTGATCTTCGGCAATAGTTGATGACTCAAGAGCAGCTTTGGCAACACCGTTGTTAAACATGTTGAAAGCATCGTAAGAAATCTGGTCAGCAACACTTGTATAACCTACTGCAACCAAGAAGTTAGAAATAGGTAATACACCCACTTCTAATGCATAACGATCGCCATTGTCATTCTTTTGACCATCTTTACCGTCAGTAATAGTATGGCTATAAGAAGCGCTTGCATATGCTGGAACAAGTTTGGTTGGAATGTAGGCTTCACCTTTCGCACCGAAAGTATGAGAAGTTTGGTTTACGCCTTCTTCAGAAACTCGAGTATCTGCCGCTACATCGTATTCACCGTATGTATAAGCTAAAGACACGCTAGAAGCTTGGTTTAGGAATGCTGCTTCAGCTAAAGGACCTTTAGAAGCATCAACGTCCTTGAGATAGTAAGTACCTTGAACAGCACCAGTGAAGTCTTTGTCATTTACAGTATTGTCGATGTACTCTGACTGGCCTTGAACTTCAAATTGATACGCTTGAGCACCGGTCATCGCTAATAATAAAGCAGTGGCTAAACCTAGTTTTTTCATGATTATTACCGTTTTTCAAAAGGGAGGTAAAACAGGGGTAATTGTATTGTAACAATTTATTAAGTCAATAAACCTTTTAAAATCATATAAATATGAATTTTATAATTGTTATATTTTTGTAAAGATTGTGAATTTATTATTCAACTGCTTAGTCCTAAAAAAAATACTGATAGAACAAATAATTACTTAAATAAAAAGAAATAATATAAAACACGTGAAAATTCACATTTATAATAGGTGGTTATTGTTTAATTTAATTTAAATGTTTATAAGGATGGGAAAAACCAATTCTACAGAGTTAAACCTCTTCATGTAAATGATTAAGAATGCCTAGATCACTTATTTAATTGATTCAATAATTCTTTTCTAATTCATTAACTTTATTTTTTATTTAAAGTAAATCTAATTTTGTGTAAAAAACAGACCAATATCAAATCCAACTAATTTAATATGCTTTACATTCTACATGAAAGTTACGATAATTAATTCATCAAGTTAGATGATGTATTTACTTAAATTCTTTATTTGACCTGATTCTCCACGAATTTTGTGTTTTATCGGCCCAGCTTTCCCCAAGGTTGGGCTTTTTTTTGTCTGAAACTTAAGTAGAGATGAGTGAGGGGATAAAGACCAATCAATAAGTATAAATATTAAACAAATCAAGGTATATTTTAAAAGAAATGAAAGCACCATAATGGTGCATTATCTTTGTTAAGATATTATATAAAAAATGAAATAGATAAAAAAACCCCAATTTTCAATGAAAATTGGGGTTTTTTGGCCAAAATTTGCGGGTAAATTAAAATATCTGCTGAGGAAAAATTTAATTCGCCCTAATGCGGTGCATTATGCACTTAATTGTTGCATGTGTAAACAGTAAACAATACGAATTTCAATTTTTTTTGAAATTATTTGATACATCTGCTGGTTATTTGCTGAAATTAAAAATTTTTACTTTAAATATAAGAACATAAATTAAGATCTATATGACTTTTGAGTTCAGTAAAGTTATATAAAAGCATTTAATATAAAGAATTTTTTCTTTCTGAAGAAATGGATTTTTTGTATAATAATTAAGATAAATCAAATACTTTATTAATTATTACTCTGAGGGCGTACGCTAAGACAATGAATACTCTGCGCTCTGAACAAATCAGTAAACATCTTTATTGCGCAATGTCTGTCATTATTTTATGTCTGCTGTTCATTTGCATTCCTCTCATTGTGAATAGCACTCAAAGTTACCTTAAGGCTGTGCGTACTTCTGACGAATTACATGCCCTGCAAGAAGTTGCCATTCTGGCCAATAAGATTTCCAAGGAAAGAGCCCCTGCCAATAAAGTCCTTTCCAGTACGCCTGAAGAGATTCACCAACGACAACAAGAACTCGAAATTTACCGTAAAGAAGTAGATCAGCAGTTCGAGCATACAGCAAAAATATTACAGCAAGTGGGCTTCCCGCATTTAAGTCAACGTTTGGAAAGTACGGTTCGACCAAGTCTGGAGCAGGGACGTTTACACATCGATAACTATGCAAAAATTCCTTGGGACCACCGTAATGCTCAAGCACTTGATCAAGCGATTGCTGCAATGTTTAAGGCCTGGGACAGTTGTCGCACTATCCTAAAAGGAGTAGTAACTGCTTCTAATACCACCTCTACCTCACAAAATAATTTTATTTCTCAGATTTTATTTTTATCTGACTTGAGGGATCAGGCAGGGCGTGCCGCCTCTACAATCATGGCTTATGTGACTTTCGACCAACCGATTCCTGCGGCAAACCTAACCCGTGCTATGCAAGTCCAATATCGGATCCATTATCTTTGGGATTTAATCGGCACATTGCAGCCGGAAGAGGACAAGACTGAAGAATTCAACCGGTTGCATAATGCTGTCGATACGGTCTTTATCCAAAAAGGCTTACCGATCGTTTCAAGTCTGGTGGAAGAGAGCATTCAGCAGGTTCCTTATCATTTGACAGGAACAGAACTCACCAATGCGATGGTTGATAAATTTGCTACCGTTGTTGACCTGCAAAGCTATTTACTTGAGTACAGCAATCAGGTTGCAGAGCGGGAAAAATCTTCTCATTTGCAGCAATTGCTCTGGACAGTTTTACTTTCATTTGTGTCTTTAGGAGCAGCAATTGCAACGATGATTTTTGCACGTAAAAGTGTATTTCAGCCGCTGATAGAAGCGCGTCAAATTCTGTTTACGCTTTCGGAAAATGGTGATACCAAAGCTTTATCATCGAATGCCCATACTAAATCTGAATCCTTATTTACTGCCATTCAAAGGTTGCAACAGATGTTGCAGCAACGTGATGCCTTAGAATTCAGGCTTAAAAATATTGCTCATTCCGATCCTTTAACCGGACTGGCGAATCGGTTCGCCTTGGAGGAATACACTCGTTTTCTGGAATCACATCCTTCACAGTTTAGTCAGACGTGTTTGATGATTATTGATATTGATCACTTTAAGCAGGTGAATGAACCGTACCGGGTTTGT